>NZ_JBQTCF010000026.1:0-63869 GCF_052379845.1 Roseinatronobacter sp. NSM
TTCATCAAAGCCCGAACTATTCGGATCAGATATCCCTTTCATCAAGCCATCGGACTTGGATGGAGGTTCAATCTCATATGACGGGCCGGGGTTGTCTTTCGAGGGCATGGGCCATTCCCGGCTGGCAGATCCTCATTCGGTAATGATGGTTTGCATTGGAGCCACCTTGGGCAAGGTGAACATAACTGATCGCCGTGTCTGCTTTAATCAGCAGATAAATGCTGTGACACCGTTTCTTGACGGGATGCACGAATTTCTTGCGATAGCTTTGAAATCCTCTGATTTCCAGATGCGTGCATGGGCGCGCGCTGGCACTGGCACATTACCAATCATTTCCAAAGGCAAATGGGAACTTCTTCATATCCCACTCCCACCCCTCGCCGAGCAACACCGCATCGTTGTCAAGGTCGATGCCCTCATGGCGCTGTGTGACCAGTTGGAAACGGCCCTGACCACCACCGCCACCACCCGCTCCCGCCTTCTAGACACCCTCATCCGTTCTGCCCTGTCGCCGGATGTGAAGACCCCAGAGGCCGCGGAATGACCGAGACCACTGAGAGATTCATCCGGCTCTTTGAAGAGCTCGTCGCCGAAGTGAACAAGCGGGCAGGTGTAAGTGGCTCTTTCTCATTCGACATCGAACGCGCAGCAAGCCGGGATGGCGTAGTCAAAAAGCAGCAGAACCTTCTCAGGTATATCCGTGATGTTCGCAACGCACTTCAACACCCCAAGCACCGGTCTCAGGGGCCTGCGGTTTTGATTTCGGAGTCTTTTCTGGTAGAGATTGAGGCCTTGCTTGACCATCTGAAAAATCCAGTCAGGGCGGGATCGTTGGGCATTGCACGCAAGCGCATCAGGATAGCCAGTGTTTCGGATCGTCCTGGTGATCTGGCTATGGAAATGAAGGCAAATGGTTTCAGCCACGTCCCGATCTTGAACAAGCACGATGTCGTGGTGGGCGTTTTCAATGAGGCAGCGGTATTTGATTTCTTATGGTCCGAGGATGCTAAGATCATCGAGCGCACAATGTCTGTTGAAGAAATCCTGCCGCATTGTCGCCTAGATGCGGATCATACAGAAACATTCCGGTTTGTCGGCCCCCGTGTGCCGATTGAAGAGTTGGTGGACCTGTTCCGAGCGATCCAATCGCCAACAACTCGAGTAGGCGCTGTTTTCGTTACCGCATCTGGGAAGGAAACTGAAAAGCTCCAACGCTTGATCACCCCTTGGGACGTTCTTGGTAGGGCAATAGAATGACCAACCCTAACTGGGACGCAGTCACTCGCCATCTGGATGCGCTGTATGAGGCGTCCGAGGGGCTGGAGGCCCTGTTTCCCGGTCGCAAGTTCACCCTTGATGGTCATCTGGTCGGCAGTATCCGCGAGGTGGTCGCTGCCTATATGTTTGGGCTGAACCTGATGCCCGCCTCGACCCTAGGTCATGATGCTACCGCCCCGGATGGGCGGCAGGTGGAAATCAAGCTGACCCAAGGAAACTCCGTCGCGTTGCGGCATGCCTCCGACCATATGATTGCCCTGCATCGCCCCAAAGGCGGCCCCGTCCGGGTGGTCTATAATGGACCCGGCGGGGTAGTCTGGGATGGGTGCGGGAAAGTGCAGAAAAACGGCCAGCGCGTGATCTCTCTGGCACGGTTGCGTGGATTTGATGACAGCGTGGCCCCAAGCGACCGCTTGACACAATTGCGCCCGCCGCCGGTATAGATTCACAGGTTGCGCAGACTCCAAGTCACATTGAGGGAGCATTCGAGGGCAGACCGCTTTTACTGCTACGTCCCCAAGAGTTATGGATATTTCGGTCAAGCGTAGAGGAATTGATTCGGTTTAATCGTATTGTGCTGGTGGACGAATCGACCTTCCGACCTAACAACCGTCGCGGACGTTCGACTCTGTTCAAGACAGTGACAAAACAGGTTACAAGGTAGCCAACGCGACAAAGCCAGCTTGCGCAGGATTGCCGTATAGTGTTGTTCTATCGATATTTTTTGGCTCCGGCGGTAGGGAACGGACCTAAATTGCCCGTCATTCCGGAAGCCCTTGAAAAGACGCCGTTTTTATTTTTCCCGCACCAGCCGTTTTTGCCAGTTTGTGAACCTTTTGTGAAACTCGTGTGATACAGGCGTGTAACAAAAGCACTTTTTACATAGCCGGGCAGCCCGAATTTTGCAAGGGAAGCCACTGAAAATAATCGGATAATCTATATGAAATCAGGGTTTTCCGTTGAACGGAGCTAAATTGCGACCGTTGGGCGGTGAGGTGCCCAGGATGGCGGGACGGATTGAGATATCTGCCGTGAATCTGGGTCGCTGCTGCGGAAATGACGTTGAAGAAAAGCACCGTGTTACGGCATCAAACTCATCAAATTGGTCGCCCCTTATCGGTTCAGGGGGTGCCCGCATGTTTTGAGGTCAGCTAGTCGCTCCAAAAGTTGCCCTTACATCTGCCATGGGGATGAACACGCGGGTCGGGTTCAGCGGATCACGGTGGGGCGGGCTGAGGGCAGATCAGCCTGCATCCGTCAGCAAACCCTTTGAGCCAACCGCCGCATGGGCCAATCCGGGGATGACTTGGCCCGGCGCATTGATAGCAGCGGTAAAGGCATCAAACGTCTCTTGCGGCAAGATCGAGAGGGCCAATCGCTGCTCCACCTTCTGCGCCCTCAGCAACGCGGCTTACCGGATGAAATCCGCCTCCCGCATGCAGGCCTCATCCTCGCGATGCAGGAGCAGCTCTTTGCGGACATCCATCTTGCCTGACGTGACGGCGGCAGGGGGCATGGCGAACATGGGGTTTTTCCTTTGCGCCATTTGTACGGTTAAACGCCGTACATGCCAAGGTTTTCAACCAAGCGATGAAGGCCTGCTCTTTTCAGGGGCGCCATTCAACAAAGGCGTTCTATCAGATTCAGTCTCCCTTCGTGCGATTGCCCCCAATCATTGAAATGCAAAATTCAGAGGGACGGTGGTGCAGGCCCCCACCTCTTCGAAGCAAAGCGTGGCATCGAAACTGCGATAGCGGATTGGGGTATCCCTGCGATGGCCGATGGGCCGAACACGCAACATGCAGGGGGGATCGATGCGGAAATCGATCTCATGGTCCGCAACCGCCTCGGCCGTGCAGGTCAGGTCCCGAATGTCTGCCAGTGCAAAGCCCCGTTCCAGAAGAACGCCACGCAAGTCCATTTCGCGGGTCACCTGACGATCCAGCCAAAGTTCGCTTTTGGGCAGGATGGAAATGGCGAACAGGACATCTTCATGTGGTGTCGTGTGGGCGGGGCTCGGGTCAGTCGCGACGGGTGATGGCGCAAGCTCTGGTTCCGGGTCGGTTAGCGCTGGCTGCACCGCGGCGCTCGGCACAGTCGCGATTTGCGTGGGGGGCTCAACCACGGCTGGAACTTGTGGCGGAACGTCGGTGCGGTATGCGAGGGCCAGGCCCATGACTCCCGATGCCGCAAGCGCTGTGGCCAAAAGGGCCGCCTTTCGCCATCTTTTCGGTTTTGCGTTGTGCTGACCCACAGGCGCGGCTGACGCTTCCAGAAGTTTCACAGCGTCAGGCAGGCTTTTTACCTGATGTGTCGAGTAAGTCTTCAAAGGCCCCAGTGCCGCGACACTGTCTTGCCCCTGTCCATAGGGCAGCAGAAAAGCGATTTCCGCACCTTGTCCGGCAAGCGTCTGGATCAACCCGGCAGACTGGGCGATCTTTTGTGCAACGTGATAATCTTGTTCGACAATTCCACCATTCGCATCCAGTGATCCGGTTGCCCAGATCACCAGATCAGGGCTTTCGCTGACGATCTGATGCCCAGCATGCCGGGCCCAATGGGCCAAGGCCACAGGCACTTCCCATGATTTTCCGGTTTCCGGCGGGTCTTTGACCGTCAATTGATACCGGGCGGTGCTGTTTGTATCGAGAAATCGATCCAATACGCCGCCGCTTTGGGTCAGATGGTCATAGCTCTGGCTCAGGCTCTGGACGGGCCTGTAGTCGCCCTGCGGAACGATCATGCTGGCCCCGAGGCGGGGAATGGACTCCACGCCGACGATCTGACCGCACCGCCCGGTTGTCGGGATCACGATGGCAATGCGCAAACCACTGGTCATTTTGGCAAGGCTTTCAGCATCAGAAACAAGTTCACCTCGGGCCGTTGCAGCAGGTCATTCAGGGCCTTGGTTTCGGGAAAGTCTTCTGACAGCAGGATTTGCAATGCATTTCCGATGGGTTGGCCCAGATCCAGACGCACGCCAGTGCCCTCTGGCAGACGGGCTTCGATGGCGTAATTGCCCGGCTTGGGATCTGACAGGGTAACAAGCAAGATCGCCCCAGCTTCGGCATCAATCAGTTCCAACCGGTTGGGGCCGATATCGCGGGACAGCACGACGGCGTCGGACGCGGCGTGGGCGATATCCGACCAAGCGGCCGACTGTTTGCGCAGCTGGTCAAGATAGAGCCTGCGCCAATGCGGGTTGGCACGAAGACTGCGTTCAATCTGCAGATCGACAGTGGTATCGTCACGGCGGGCATAGCCCAGCACATGCCCGAGGCTTGGTGTCGCCTGTCCTGCATGGCCGTTGGTCAAGTTTGTTTGGCCTTGGCGTGCTGCGAAGGACAAGAAAACCGGATCATCCCTATCCATTCTGTTCGGTCCTTTCCAAGCCATAGCGCCGGGACACCTCGTCCAGAAAGAGGGCCTCATTTTGCGTGATCGTGTTTGCCCCGACAGCCTTGAGGCGCTTCTGGACATTGTCGACATAGGTCGCCACATCCGCCAAGGCAGGCACAAGCTTCATAAGATGACGGATCAAATCGGCCTCGGGCATATCCCGAATGGCTGCCCTGCGCCGAAAGCCCTCGATGCGCTTGCGGCTGTCGGGGTCGATGGCAGGTGCTTTCCGGGTCTTGGCAAGCTTTGGCTGCAGCAGCAGGGTAAGGTTCAACAGGTCCTTACAGTGCAAGAACAACCCATGCAGGGTTTGCAGGAGGCTGGCCGATGGTTGCAGTCGGTCTTGCATCGACGCCCTGTTCATCCTGCCCAGCGTTCCGTCGCGTTGGGCTTGCACAAGGATTGACTGCAACGCCACGAAGCGAAGCCTGCAGTCAGTGCTTTGCGGCCAGGTCTTTGCATGGCACCCCAAGCTGAAAAGAACGTCCATCGTGGCCAGCTCGACCCTTTTGAAAGGTTTGATCGGGCTTGTCTCAAGGAATTCCAGAGCAGCGCCAAGGGTGTCCTCATGGGGGGTGATAGCCTCAAGCGGTGAAAGCCCTGCCTCTGGAATGGTTGGGGAAGACAGGTCTTCGGCTTGGTGCAGGGCTCGAATAACGCCCTTGTCCTGCAAGCTGAGATCCAGATCGATGAACCCATGCACGCAGGCCCGGATCTGGCCCCATGTGTTCGGGTCAGGGTTTGCTTGCCAGAATGTCAGCGCATCCGTGTCGCAAGGATTGCTGCGGCCTTGTTGGGCAAGAAAACGGCGCAAAGCCTGATAGCGGCCCCATGCCGCCTCGGTCGCGAAGGCTTGAAGACGGTGACGATAGAGCAGTGCCGCAAGGGCCGAGACCGCCGATTTGCGCACGGCTTCCGATCTGTCTGATCCAAGGCGCAAGCATTGAGTTTCAACCAGATCAAGGTCTTCAGGACTGCCGACAGTTGCCAGATAATTCAGGAATGCAGCGAGGATCGGGGGCAAAACCCGCTGTTGCGGGTCGAGAAGCGTGCCAAGATCACCGCCGCGGCCTGCGTCCTGAATGGCCGCACAAAGCGCATAGATACCGCGATCCTTGTTGCCGGGGATGGTCCCGGAAATCATCGCGGCAAGCTGGCGTCGTGCCTGAAGCCCGAGGCCAGCAAGATCGGCGGCAGAGGCAAACACGGCGACTGCATGGGTATCATCGGAAAACTGCGCCTGATCGAGCATCGGTTACTGGCCGGCCAGCCGTTCGCATTGCAACACTTGGTTCGTCACGATCATGACCATGCGGTCTTGGTTCATCATCCCCAGCCGCACCGACACACCATCTGCAAAGTCGATGTCCCACAGATTTGTCTCTGCCTCGGTGACGGTCTGATAGCTTTGGGTGTAGCTTTGCGCATGGTTGACGCCGAAGTCAGCCGCAAAAGTGAACTCCATCCCCGCACAGGTCCACCGGCCGATAAAGGGCAAGCCCTCGTTGCGGGGCGTCTCGCTTGCGGTTGCGTCCTGTTGCGGGGGCGCAGTGGGTGCAATGGTGGCGGCGACGGGAAGATCGGGGAGGGCGGTACGTTCAGGCAGGGGCGGCGGTGTCGGTGCATCGCCTGATTTGCGGCAATCCATCATGTCGCCGCTGGCTTGTGACGCCCATGTAAGACTGCTGGCGGTGACATCCCAGATGCCAATACGGGCCCCGCCGCTCAGCAACAGGCCGAATGTGCTGCCGTTTGCGTAGGTTTCCACCAGCGAAAGCGGGGTGGCCCTATCATCGCCGATCTGATGACTGCGTGACGTCAGCGTAAGGCGGGTGCCCCCGTCACAGGACCAGACCCCTTCGAATGCAAATGATCCCGGTCCGGCGTCGATGGGGATGAATTCCGACCGGGCCAGGGCCTCAAGGGTGTGTCGTGCCGGTCGATCATCCGAAAAATTCGGGACAAACCCCAGTTGCGGTGCCCGCAAGAGCGCATAGGCGACAAGCCCCCTTTCGGTCTTTGGCCCATAGCGACCATCAGCAATGTCGCTGTCATAGAGATCTTCCAGATACATCTCTGATTGCAGGGCGCGGCGCTGGCGGTCGGGTCGGATCTCGAACGCTGCACGCAGGGCCGTTGGACTGACGCTGCTTTGATACAGATCGACGATCTCTGTGGGCAGGGGGCCTTTGGGGGTGCCGAAAAACGCAAGACCTTCCGTCCCGGACGTGGCCAGGATTATCGCGTCGCTTTGCGGGGCGAATGTCATGATGACACGTTCGGTTGTGCAGCCAGACGGGGCGCAAAATCGGGCAATCTGCCAGTCACCTTGTGTTTCAAAATTTGCATCGGCGGCGCCCGCATAATTCCGCCAGCGACTGATGTTTGAGCGCCGGACATTTGATGACAGATATTCCTGCCATGCCGGGTCGCCCAAGATTGCCGCCGCCGTCACATCACCCCATGCCGGAGCAGCCTCGGACTGGGCAATTGCCGCCAGCGGGAAAATCGAAACTCCCGCAGCAACAAGGGCTGCCTTGGGATTGAAAGAAACACGATAGATCATTGAAATTCCTCTTTTTCCACCTCTTAGAAACGGGGTGACGCAGTGTCAACTGCGCCACCTGATAGGTTACGCCGTGAACCCAAGGCCGCCCGGATTTTGCACCGACTGCCCCTTGCCTGCGAGCAAGAACCCCGAAATCACACGGATCACCGTCCAGAGAAACCAGACAAGCAAGACAAGGTATCCCACGACGACGAAAGCCAGAATGCCCCCGATGATCACCATCGCCAGCCCGATCCAGAAGGTGCGCAACTGAAACCGGATATGGCTGTCCAAAGCACTGGATTTGCCGCGTGACATATAGCCGTAGATCACCCCGGCGACGGTCAGGATGGGCAGGAAAAACCCGAGCCCGAACAGGATATAGATGATCCGGGCGGGGCCAAGATCCGCCCGCAGGCGCGGGTGCGAGAGTGTTTCAGTGGTCATGATGGTTCTCCTGTAAATAAAAGGGGTCAGCGTTCGGCGACACAGGTTTCGGGCTCAAAGAAGCAGCCAAGGTCGTTCGATTGCTTTGCCTCGCGGTGAATATTGGGCATGTTGACATGTGTGATGGTCCAGGCGCCCTGAATGGCGCTGTCTTCGACAAGCCGCCCCGTGATCACGACATCGCCATGGTCAACGCTCAGCTCATAGCCACTCCATAACCAGGAGCGGGTGGGTGTCAGGCTGACAGTGACAAACCCGTTCACATATGAGGGATCGCAGATCAGGTCCTCGACCGTGGCCGTAATCCCCGAGGGGAGCATGGGGTGGGTCAGGCGTGCGCGGCGCAGAGTTTGCGGATTTCCGGCCTGTGCAAAGGCGGCACTGCACATCCGGCGACGCCCTTCCGCCATTTCACCGGCGACCATCTGCTGGCAATCGGAATAAAGGCCCGAGAGCGGGCTTTCCCTCGGGATGTCCGATGGCAGGCCGCAATCCTCGACCGAACGGCGAAGGCCTGCGCGAAGCTCGTCTTCGCTGCGCGACAGCCGTGCTGCCATTTCGGCACCGATCGCCAGCCGTGTGTTCAGAACATGTGCCTCGACCGGCTGGGTTGCCGCTCGAAAAGCGTCACGCATTTCGGTGGGGATTGGCCCGGCTGTGCCCGGCATCATCATCCAATCGACATCGCGGGCACCCTCAAGTGTCATCGGGGCGGCCAGAATGCGTTCGGCGGCGGCCTGCCACCCGGCCAGCATTTCTTGGGCCTGATCTGCCCGCTCTTGTTGTGTCAGGGCGGCGATCTGCGCCCGTTCCTGCGCGGCGCAGGCATCCATGACGTCCCGGCTGTAGGGGCTGAGCGGATGCGCAGCAATATTTCTGCCGCACCAGTTGCGCAGCTCTTCCAGCGGGATATCCCCTGAGGAAAGCCGGGCCGTCACGCCTTCGATGGTCGTGCCCACGATCTGCTGGATGGCCTCTTGAAACTCTGGCCCGAAAATCACCTGCGCATCTGCGGGAAAGACCGTTTTGCCATCGAAACGTCCCGGAATGGCGAACCAGTCAATCTCGGCCAAAGCGGCCGGGGTTGGCGCGGTTTGCAAGACCGCCGCCCGCCATGCCAAGGCCGCCTGTGCCGCGTCGGCCCTTTGAACGATGGCGCGGCTGCTCCGCTCCAGCGTCGCTGCAAACTGACCGCCGATCGGGCCGCAACTGCGAAGCACCGTGGCCGCGTCCTCGATCTGCCGCTGGTCCCAGAATGCGAAAGGAAGCCCGAAGATCGCCTCCAACGAACGCTCATTGCCGGGAATATTCCGTGCCTCGATCATCGGGCAGGTATGGGCCGGGTCGAAAGGTCGGACTGTCTGGGGGATTTGTCCTGCAATGGCTTGGCCGATGACGTATCGGGCCAGCATGCGCTCGACGACACCGCGATATTGAGTGTCGGAAAACAGCCCGTCTTTGGGGCCAAACCGGGGGTCAAGGATGATGGCGAAAATCTCGGCAGGGGCCGCCCCGTCCTGACCAAGAGCCTGTTCCACTGTCTGGATGAACCTCAGGAAAAATCCGGATTGGGCCCTGTCCGATGCCCGCTGGATCTGTCCGCGATCTGCGCGGGACAGCCCCTCAAGCCCCGGTGCCGTGCGCAACTCTGCATGGATCTGGACGGCCTCTGCCAGTGTCGGGGAAGCCGTTGCATTCATTCGGTCGATCAGGGCGAAATGGGTATCCCCCGGGGTTTGGGCCTGTCCTGCTCCGGCTGCGAGCACAAGCATCGACGCCGCGCCCCACAAAACTGACTTGATTGATGCCACTTGTGTGTTCCTCTTGGTCATGGACACGCGGTCTTGCGTGCCCTTCACAAGGGGACTGGAAGGATCTGGACGGTTTTTGCGGGATGGCACGGAAAAAGCCGAACTTGGGAGTGCGGACTGGCCCGCCCGCTTGGCTTTCAGCTTGCCATGGGGACGTCCTTCTGGATCTGGCTTGGCCCAACGATTTGGCGAGGTGTTCTCGTTTCTTCGGGGTCGTCTTGCTGTAGGGGGGCTGCCCCTTTCAATTTAAAGGCTGCCGTTAATATGTCCAGGATGATCCTTCGTCGGTTATTGAACGGCACGTCATCAAAGTTTGCCAGTTTTGCCAGCCGATCCGGTTGGGCCGTTTTTATTCGTGATGTCCCGATTTAAGTCAGGAAAAGCTATTATGATTGCAGGAAAAGCTGACAGACGCAGGGAATTCCCGAAGTCAGTCCAGCTCACCCCCGGCCATCAAGATTCACCCCCTGATGCCAAAGCGGCGTCTTCTCCCAGACCATCTCATGAAGCCCGCCGTCGTGGTTGCAGGCCAGCAGGCCGACCCATTCGAGCGGCATGGCGACCGCGCTAAATAAACCACCAGCAGGGCCGCGCCAGCCCAGATCGACGCCGGGGCCGTAGAGCAGGGCAGCAAGGTCGGGCAAGGTGAAACCATCGTCAGGCATGCGCCCGACGGCATGCAGCCAAAGCGGCCAATCGCCCAACGGGGCCTCGCCCGCCCGCATGCCTTCGGTGTGATCGAACCGGAACAGGAAGGCCGGGGAGATGGCGACAAACGCGGCTTCGGGGTCGGCGGCCAGTGCCAGTCCGGGTTTGGTCAGGGCCCATTTGTCCTTGCTTTTCCGGCCAAGGCGCAGGGCCGTCAACAGGACCCGCAGATACTCCAGCGGCGGCACGTCAAATTCGTTCAGCACCTTGTTGACGGAGTAAAGCTTTTCCGCCGTCCAGTTCGGAAACCCCATTCGCTGCACGATCCAGTCGATCGCATGACGGTTCCACGCCCCGGACTTTGTCAGACCGATCCCGCCATGCGCGGCCTGATACTCCGCGACTGTCCGGAACGCCCGGATCATGGGCGCATGGGTCAGCACGGTTTCAGCGCCGGGATGGGGGCGAAATGTGATCGCAGATGTCACAGGAATTCCGCCCCGCCCGCGGCCCAACCTAGAGTGAGCGGCAAACCGCAGGGCAAGGAGATGGTCGCCGAGGATCCCGGTGGGATGTCCAGCCCGAACTGCGCCGCAAAGCGGGCGAAATCATCATGCCAGCGGTGATCTTGGGAAAACGACTGCACCACCATCGCGGCACGGTCGGTCTTGAAGCGGCGGGCCTCGACCACGGCGGCGGCTGTCCGGTGGAAAAGCTGGTAGCGCAGATCGGGCGCGGGATCGCTCAGGCCCAGCATCTGGCAAATACTGTCCAGCCGCATGGTCTTGCCCGAGCTGGGCGTTGCTTGCCATTTTGCAAGCGTCGGCCCAAAGGTCTCGTTGACCTTGGCCTCCACCGCAAGGGCGCAGGTCGCTTGGCCGAGACGGATCAGGGCAAAGACATCGCATTGGCTGGGCCGCCCCCCACCGGGCAGGGCAACCTTGTGTTCGGGAATGGCAAGAAGAAGTTCGGGATGTTCCGGAAAGAGGGCCGCGATCTCGGGCGACAGGCCGGTGGCCGCTTCCCATGACAAGGCCGCCGCCATCGCCGAATACCCCCGCCGCCATTGCGTCACCGGGTCAGCCAGAAACCTGCGCCAGTCGTCCGGGCCTTGCGTGGGGATGAGCATGCGGTTTGCCATATGCGCTTGGTCCAGTTTGAGCGTGAAGGCGTTGCACATCCCGGCTGTCGCAGTAGGGTGTGAGGGGTGGGCCTTGGTACAACTTGGGGGAATTCTTGCGGATTGTCGATAACACTACGACCCTGTTGGGTGATGATCTGAAACGAGAGCTGTCAGAGGCCACCAAATTTCGGGTCGCTGCAGCTTGTTTTTCTATCTACGCCTTTGATGCTCTTAAATCTGAACCTTTCGGGCACGAACAAATTCTTCTAGCGTTTGACCCAACAGCGAAATAAGCCGAGGATACTGAGGCTTTTCGAAAAGGGATGACCATGGCGCAACGCGACGAACCCGGAAAAATTTCTCTAAATGGAATTTTCGCCGCCGTTGCCAATGAATTGATGTCGGCGGTGGCGCGCGGTCGAATGCTTCACCACACGAAAAATATTCGAGACTCTGGCACCCCTTTTGAGAATGCCGTCCGCGAGCAAATGAGCCTACTATTGCCTCGCGCCTTCTCGGTGCATCAGGGATTCCTTTTCGATGCTAAGGGAGCTTGCACACCACAGCTGGACGCCTTTCTCTGCTCTACAAACCGCGCCCAAGCCATTTTCTCAGCCCCTGACGGGGCTGTGTATACCCCTTTCAGCGACGCTTGGGCGATCGGTGAAATCAAGGCATCGAGCACAGGTATGGGGAAACATCTGGAGCAAGTCTCGAACAGGATACGGGCTGTAAAAAGTATGCAACGTGAAATGCATACGAGAGGTGCCACGTTCCCCAAGTTGACCTCCTTCTTAATCGTAGGCGATTGCCCGTCTTCATACGATGAGGACATAAAGAAACATTGGGGATTTAGAAGTGAGGATTTTCCAGATTTTGTTTTGCTAATAGGCCACGGAGAGTTGATAGTGCCACCACGCTCTCGGCTACCTATATTCGAGGATGAAAGCGAGGAAATTAGCCCCGTAGACTCACCTTGGTCCGGGCTCTCGGTTTTGAGTTCTGATGGTGATTTGGAAGCAAAGAGGGGTGACGTCCTTTCGTGGTTCTTCTTTGCCCTTCTGCATAGATTGAGGCTTGCCGAGAGCCATGAACTCAAGATTGCTTGGTCTGCACTTTTGACTAATGATAACATTCTCGGTTCCATGCCGCTAACAAAGGTAGCAAATGAACTTTCTCGGGCTGCCGATCCTTTTTCCCTTGCCGTCATGCATAAGATGAAGCTGAAGTGCATACGCAATCTCGATGGTGCCAGCTCTTAGAGCATCGTCGATACGCGTTCAAAACAGGGCATGATCGCTGACGCCCTATACGATGATCATGCCAATGGTAGCATGGTCCGACACTGCAGTCCGCAAAGAAGTTGATAGTTGTCGGCTGCTGCGCCATTCCTGAGCGGCGGCATTACGAACCCTAAGTAAAAGACCGGCCGGCCAGTCTGGACCGGGTACGTCGATCAGGATGCCGCATGGTAGCTGCCAATTTGGGCTTTGCGCCGACCAAAAACCGACACGGACGACGCCGGTGAAGGATCTTTGGCGTTGAACGCCATAAGCCCTTACAGGATCATGTCGGTACACATGCCTACCACATCCGACACCCGGCCGCTTGTCGGAAGCGCCAAGTCCTCTAAAAACATGGCTCTTCCGACACATCCGACATTTCCGACACGCGCACGTCACGGATTTTCTCGCTGATCTTCAAGGCACGGCTCGGCCCGTTTTCGACACCCGACAGTTTGCTCCCAAGATTGCGGCCATCGCCATATTCGAACAGGCCTTTGTCGTGCAGGATGCGCAGGGTTTCGCGGGTTTGCTCTTTCGTGAACAGGGCTTCCCACGTCTCCCTCGGCAGGTAGTAATACCCGCCCTTGCGCCAGGCGATAGGGGCCTCAATCGTTGCCGCGCCAGCCTCGGCATCTTGAATGCGATGTTCATTTTGCATCAAGAAGTCTTGCAATAGATCGACACTGCGATCCCTGACGCCGCCGGTTTCACTTTTCAGATAACCCTCACGCCACATCTGAAACATGACCAAACTCGAATGGCTCGGTTCGCCGCAATACCAATTCACAACACCAAGCTCTACGGCACATTCCCCAGCAGCGGCAATCGCGGCAAATTTTGCGCGAGCCCGCCCAACTACGCCGGAACCACTATTGGGATACATCTGTTCAGCGCGGTCATGGAACTGCGCCATGACGTCCAGGGCCTTGAATATTATCTTGTCTCTCTTTTCCAGGAACCGAAGTACAAATTCCGGGCCTGCCGTGCCGTGCCAAAGAGTGCATTGATGTTTCAACATGTCGCTGAACGCACGCCCAGTTTTTGAACCGTGCAGGTTTTCAAATGCCGCAAACCGCCCCGTATCTGCAGGAACATCAAGAAAACGTACAAGTTGCCCGGCTTGTATATTCCGCCCGGCTTCCGCAAGCTTGGCTCGGAAACTGATCTCGCCGGTGCTCAAGATCGTGAGCGCCCATCGTGCCTGCGGGATAAAGCCGCCCCGTGCGGTGCTGCGGGCTTTCCCCTCTCCATTCCCCAGCATGTAAGCCGCAGCATCGGCGGCTTTACCGTCAATTTCAGCCAATTCGTCCAGGACGAGCACCATACTGTTTCGACTCTCAGCAATAGCCTCCAGTCCGTTGTCAGTTGTGCGCCACCGCCGCATTCCGTCCGGGGCAAACCAAACCGAAGTCGCCACCGCTGCAATCGTCGATTTCCCGCTCGAAGAGTGGCCGCGCAGGTGCAGTCCGCAGGGCTCCAGCCCGAGAGGCTCGATCAGCGGGCCAAGGAACGCCAGAGAAATTGCCGTCATCATCAGCGGATTTTCGTGAGCATCATCGCCGATATAGAAATTCCAGCTTTCAAGATTGCCCTGCGCCGCCGCGCTGCGAAAATCGTTGCGACCGGTGTAATGAACAGCCCGGTTTCCAGCCACAGTTGAATCGGGCAGGACAAAACAGTCATCACCCAGCCAGCCCCGCCGCGGCGTCGTTGTGCATATATTTGCGGGGATCCATTGCTCCAGCGCTGTCAGCAATTGTGCCTTTCGCTTGCTGCCCCTTTCAATGCGCAGGCCAAGCGAGAGCAATTCTGCGATGATGCTGGATGATCCAGACGCGAAACGGCTTGCGTCGATTACCAGTTTGCGGGCGTCTCCCATGACGGATTTGAACTCGACCAGCCGCCCAAATCCTTGTCCTTTGTCATCGCGTGTGGTGGCCGTCACGCAGATCCAATCGCAGATGCGCTCATATCTCGGCAGCCCGTTCTCGTCATATTCGACACTGAATAATCCGTTGGGGCGCAGGGAAAAGCCTTCTGGAATGCTTTTATGGTCATCCCTACTTTTATAAAGAAGCACTGGCATTTCAGGGACATCCTTTTTCAATAGGGCAGTTCGATTTTGAGTCTCGCATTTCTATTTGCCTTTCTGGACCAGCCCGCGCATAGCGGTTGGGATTTAGATAAATTCAATGCGTGAAAACCCAAAGCCGATATTGGCCTTGTTTTATGTCTGCCAGTTCGAAAAATGTGGACAACTGGGGGGGCAGGCCCTTGCCTCGTGGCGTTCGAGGGTTTGGGAAGGCCTCGGACCCTGATTTGGGCTGAGTTCCTTGCTTGTGAGCCCCGGGCAGTCAAATGGCCTTGTCATGCCCCCGCCTTGATTGACATACTCCAACCCCAAGACCTCCTTATCGGTATCCTCATGCAGATTTCATCCATCCTCGACTATATCGATAACGGGCATATGGCCCTGCCGGAGTTTCAGCGGGGCTATGTGTGGGGGCGAGAGCAGGTTCGGGGACTTTTCCAATCACTCTACCGAGGGCATCCGGTCCGCAGCCTGCTGTTCGGGGCAACGGATGCCTCAACAGCCACCCATCGGGGCGATGGCGAACTCCTGTTAGTGGGTCGAGAAGTCGCTGCTTCAAGCGGTTGAGGCCGAGACGTGGACGGCCCAGACCGGACATTGACCGAGGTTTCCTACGCTGCGCTGCAGCGTCCCCGAAGCGGCCATTCGTCCACCTTGCAGCATTTTCGGGGGTGAAGGTCGGCAGAGCGGGACCAACCGTCCGCTGGTTGACTGCCGTCAGCGCATCGGCGCTGAACCCGATCAAAATGAACCGCCACATCACTTCAATCCCTCTCGCATCCCCTGCGCTAAGCGGCTAGTCTGGGCTGGAAGCACAACACAAATTGAGTTCAGGTATCGGTTTGAGCGACGGCCAGTTTCAGCACGAAATGAGAAAAGCTGCGTTCGATCAGAACCAAGCCTCTTTTCGTGCGCTCAATCAGCAGATGTGGCAGATACCGCTCATCTCTATGACGCTAACTGGCGGGCTATGGTTTGGTGTTTCACGCGTCGAAGATTTTCCGCTTTTTCAACTCGCGCTCCTATTCCTTGCCTTCGCAGGAAATGCCGCGCTTTTTGTTATAATCTTGCGGTTACGATTTGTGATGGAACAGTATCTCAAATGGCTCGAAATCAATCACGGCGAAGGCTTTGTTTCGGCAAAGGGTGAGAACTGGTACAACAAACCGTTTGTTGTACGCACCGCCTTTCAGGGCATGCTATTGCTCGCCGCGTTACTCAGTCTTGCACTATTGGTTGTGACTTACTGGGCGAACAGAGAAGAGGTTTTTGGGATCATGCCGATCGACCCAGCATTGTCATATTATGAAGATCATGCCGAACGCTTGGCCGATGGCTATGAAGCTCTCACATTGGAGCGCGCGCACCCCGCATTACTTACTCTCATGGAAAGCCGGTTTGAGGGGCGCGCAATTTCAGTGCTAGACGTTGGGGCAGGAACTGGGCGCGACGCAGCTTGGTTTGCGGCCAACGGCCATCGTGTTGTTGCCGTCGAACCCTCAGATGCCATGCAGCAGATCGCAAGGCGGCTGCATGCTGGCGCTGAGATCAGGTGGCTAGTTGACGCTTTGCCAAACCTACCAGTGGTTAGCACAAGTGGGGATTCCTACGATCTGATCATTCTGAGCGCGGTATGGATGCATGTGAAGCCGGATGACCGGCAGCATGCGATGCAAACTTTAGCGAATTTACTGAAGCCCGCCGGGGTCATTTATGTCACCCTTCGCGTCGGCCCACCCGAACCAGCTCGCGGCATCTACCCGGTATCAGAGGCTGAAGTTATGAGTATCACTACCGCCCTTGGTCTTAGTGCCAAGAAACTTGATGAACAAATAGACCTGCTTGGGCGCAGCAACATCAGGTGGATTTCAATGGAAATCAGCGCTCCTTAAACCAGAGTGAAACTTCCTACGGCGCAGCATTGTAGGAAATGTTGCCTCACACAAATGGTTGGCACTACTTTATGCCAATAGCGTTTTCTATCGCTTTACGAATTACTGTGCGCCCAGAACCTGATGGATTTCGAAATTGATCTTGGGAAAAGTCTATTTCACCAGCCTTCTCAAGCTTGGCAGCAAAGTACTCCATCTTAATGTTCTTCGCAGCGATCGAATCTGCTACTAACTTACGCAAAATGTCGAATATCGCCTGAACACCGATCGTGCGAAAGATAAATGAATCAGGCTTGGCTTTCTTCCAAAATATTTCATGGCAGGCTTGAAGGTAGTTTTTTACCAACTGATAGATCAAGTCGTCATTCTCAGCGATAAAGATATCGCGAAGAGGCGAATTGTCTCGTGCCCCAGAGTTCAACTCAGAACGTGGCCGAGCCTTATCTTTTCTCATTAAATTGGCATCGCGCTTTGGGTTGCTAGAAAACAGCCTCAGGATACCGTCAACAACAACGGCAGTGGAAACGCGCCACTTTGCTTCTGTTGCTAAAGCCTCAAGTGCAGCATCTCGCTTTGGAGCGACAAGAATTTTCCCTCGCAAGGGAGATTCTTTATCCGTTGCAAGTTTACGCGTAAGAAACACCGCCAATTTGTCTGGTGTCCAAAACTCTTCATCTTCCTCATCGACATTGTAGCCAAAAAGCTCATAGGTCAAACTACGGTCAACGCGTTTTTGAGTTGAGTTGATTGTCGCGAATATCTGGGCTTGCAGTGCTTTAGGCAGATCAACAAATACAGAGCAGAGTAAATTCATCTCCTTCATTGCTGCTGGCTCTGCGCGCGCGAAGGAGAAAAGCCGATGTTGCCCGTCAATAATTGCTGCGAGCTTTTCGGAAGACGGAATCGTTAAGGTATGACATCCATTGTCCGATTCCTTAACGGTCCAGATGCGAGAAGCGTCTACCTGCTGACCTTCTTCTTCTGAGATGTGCTCCAGCTCGCCCTGGTCGAATCCTGTTTTTAAGTCATAGTTTGCAGCAACAATGATCGAGTTCGGAAAAGATGAATCAACTCTGTTGATATAATTAGCAATTTCAGTCAGCCGTTTATCTTGGATCAATCTCTGTGTTCCATCGAGATCATACCCAGTGCCATCCGCCTTCATGGTGGCGCTCATTCGATCACTCGCGGCTACCTGCAAAAGCAACTCTGCCGGAAGAACTGTAACGTAGAATGTGCCAAGACGTTGATCAACGCGCAATGCCGGTGTCTCGTAAGGGAAAGTGAAAAGCGTCATACTTCGAACCCCTTCAGATTACCCTTTAAAGGACGCGCCGGATCACCACCACTCGCTGCACTAGGGTCCGTTTTAAGGTCAGGATTATCACAGTTGGCGACCACCCATATCCAAATTCCTAGAATTGTAAGTACAAAGGTCCCCCAGAAACAAAAGCTTGAAAACGTACCGGTGGCCTCAAAAACTTTGATCAAAATACCCGCGCCGATCGATCCCAAAAGAATCAGAAGAGAAAAAGCAGTTAACGGACGATCAAATATTCTTTGTTCCTGCCGGTTCGCCTCTAGGATTAGTTGGATCGTCGCAGCGCCGATCAGTGCCGGGTAATACGTGCTCAGAGCGTGTGTAACTGTATCCCATTGCCAATTATTGCGGATCAGGTTCGTGAAAACCTCGCTCCAAACACCAAGGCCCCCAAAAAATAGAACCCCCAGAAACACATAAATTACGAAAGTAAGGTCGAGAAAAGGCGTCTTCGTTCGGCGTCCAAGCTCCTGCCAAAGTTGCCGATATGGACCGCTTTTCTGACTTGTCATGAAATAATCACCAGTTATGCGAAAGTTTTCGGGGCTACCAAGCCTTAATCTTCTTGGCGGCTTGATCGACAGTCCGGCGCACAAAGCATTGCCCGGTTTGCAGGCTCGTGAGGTTTGCTCCCTTACCAAGGACGCGGGAGGCGGCGCCAGGTTTGGCGTTCGTCGCAAAGGCGGCTACCAGCCCCATGTTGTCCAGGAACTCGTCGTCTTCGCCGGAGAAATCATCCGGTGATTGCGAAACCAGCATCACAGCGCCGCCCTTTGAGCGGCTCATCCGAATAAGGCGCGATAGTGATGGTAGCTTGGTGCCGAGTATCTGGTGCGCCTCGTCGATCATGCAAATAATGCGCAGGCCCCGCGCCCCGTCCGGGCCGGTCTCCGCATCATCAAGACTGTTGAGGTACTGATCGAGCGCATCGAGCAGCAGATTGACCACAATCGTCCTGCTATCTTCCGGCACATTCGGCGGCAGCTTAATGATCCAGCTCTTCTGGAAGAACTCGGCAGGTGAGAACTTTGGTTCGAAAAGCGGGAAGCGGCACAGCTCTTCCATGCTAGACGTTGCACCATCTTCCTTGGCTTCGTGCTCCTGGTAAACTTCGCCGAGCCGGTCGCGGATATGGCGAAGTTCGCAGGGGTCTTCGCTAGCCAGTGCGCGGCTGGCCGCTTCGTGCACAAAGTTGCGCTGGCGATCACCCAGCTTCGAGCCCTTCAGGCGCGAAAAAGACTGCCGAAACCGAAGCGCGGCTTCGTCGATGGAAAACTGATCTCTTTGGGTAAGTGAGAGAACATCGAGCGGTATCGGCATGCGCGGCGGCTCGATCACTTGCGCATCGAATGCCTCACCGAGTGGGGTTTGCCCTTTGGTGCCCGTAAACCCTGCCAAATCTCCTTTGAAGTCGAAAGCGATCAAAGGGACAGGGGCTTGTTCACGAATCCCGCGCAGCATGGCCGCAGCCATGACAGTCTTGCCAGAGCCGCTACCGCCCATAATGGCCGAGTGCGGCGATCCGCCCTTACCATTCACGCTCCAGAGAATTTTCTCTTTCGTGGCAACATCTTCGCCGATCTCGCCCATAAGTACGTCAATTTGGCCGCTAGAGAAGGTCGCACCGCTGGAAATTCCGCCAAGCTGCGGCAAGCCCTTGCCTGATGTTGGAAGCTCTGCAACTTCGACAACACGCTTGACGAACTTGGCAACGTCCTGCCCAGCTTGTTCCCATTCTTTGTCAAGATGTACGAGGCCCCGCCGCCAATGGGCACCGACCATTGCGACCAGCTTTTTTATATCCATCTCGGGATCACCGGCCCGCTGGGCAATCAGGGCGATCCAAACGGACAGCGCCGTCCCTGTGCCAAAGAGTGTATCGCCCTTAATGACCTTGCCGGGCTCAAGCTCGTCACCCAGCAATTCCGGAGAGGCGCTGATGGCCAGCGAGCGCGCAATAGCAAGCCGGGCAGGTAGGTAGCGCTTGCGCATACCAAGCCTGCCCATGAACGCCGTGTTCAGCGTATCGCTTTGCTCATCCGTGCGGAAATTTGCACCTGCAACTTCAACCAGCGAAAGACCCATTAGCGCATCTCCGCTTCATCAAAGTAGCCTGGCCGTGCAGTGGATTGGCCGATTTCTCCGACACGCTCGAACTGGACGATGTATTTTTTCTGCACATGCGGGGCGACCTCGCGCAGATACTCCCCGACAACTTCAGTGTTGGTGGAAAGCAAGATCACCTGATGCTCGCGTTGGACCAGATGGTTCAGCACGCCCTTGCGGTGCTCGATATCAAGACGGCCAAGGGGCGTGTCGACCACCATTGGAAAGCCGCGCCCAGATACAGAAGAGACCGCCGAGATGAGCGCTTGCGTGAAAATCTGCTTCTCGCCAGCCGAAAGATCATAGCCCCTCAAATCCATGCCATCTGCATTCAGCAACTTCACATCGCAATTTTCGTCAATCGCAATGCGCTCAACCAGGTCCTTCTTGTGCGCCATAGAGCGGTGCGCCTCGGTCATGGCAGCCGCAATGGCATCAATCTGGCTGGGCACAGCTTTGGCGACAATATCATCCACCATCGAAGCAACTTTGAGCGCGCGCATCGCGCGCCGAACAGAGGGCTTGGCTTGATCCCATTGCCCGGCCAGCTTGGTCAGTTCTGTATTCTTGCTGTTGATCTGGCTTTCCAGCGCGGACATCTCGCGCTTGAGAGCGCCGATCTCCTGGTCGAGTTGCTGGATTTCACCATTCAGCTTGGTGAGGCGCTCACGCTTGCTATCCACATGCGGGGCAACAGCTTCTGTGCGCGTGACTTCATCCTGAAGGCGTTTCAGCGAGTCCTCGTTGGCGGCAATCGTGCTGAGTAATTCGACGATGGCTGGCGCGCCGAGTTCATCAAGCTCATCAAGGCGATCGATAACTTTCGAGCGTTCCAGCTCGTTCAGGTAAGGATGCAAGAAGTCATCCGCGCAGTTATCCGGCGGCGGATACCAAAGCTTTTCCCATGCGGCCCGAGCACTATCCAGAACACCGCTGCGCTGGCCATCGCTCAAGGATGGATCGATCCCTTGCATTCCGGAATCGACAGCCCCGATAAAACGCTCCAGATTGCTATCGCCCTGCTTTCTGCCGCTTTCCCAGCGCTCGCGTACACTCTCACTGGCAAGGCGGGCCTTCAGGCTTTCGCGCAAGCCAAGCCCGGAGAGGGCCAAAGCGATGTCCTTCATCATCAGCTCTTCAAGCTGACTGCGCCCTTGCTCAATCGAGCGCTCATAGTTCTTGATTTGCTCGAATTGCTCCTGAAGCAGAGCCTGCGAACCGGCCCCAAAGCTGGCCAGTTCACGGGTCAGATGCTCGCGCTCTTCCTTCAGCGCGACGAGAGAGGGCTCGATTTCGGCGTAGCGCTCAGATTTCTTGTCATATTCGAATGTCAGCTGGTGACGTTCCAGCTCCAGCTTCTCGATGGTCTTGTCCGAGACGTTTGGCGAGTCCTTGCGCCGAACTTCCGCGTAAGATCGCAAATCTTTGGCCAGGGTCTTGAGAACCGGAATTCCAAGCAAGCCTTCGATACCAGCGCGCACCTGCGCCGACATCTCACGCTCAGCCAGCACGCTGACCTGTTCGCCGTCGAACATGAAGAAATGTGCCAAGGTGAAGGGCAGCAGGTTTTCAGCAATATATTCGCGGAACCAGTCGGCACGCTCGTTCCCCTGCAAAGCGCCAGGACCTACCGCTTTTCGGGTCGTTCCCTTGAAGATGTGCACTTCTTCATCTTGCGGCCTGTAAACACCCGCATCATTGTAGTGCCATATACGTTGAATTTCGAGAGGCTCATCATCATCATCGACGAAGACCAATTTGATCGAGCAAGAATTACGCCCCGCCGCCGTCGCGCCCCGGTGTAGCGCCTTTTCGAGAAAAGCCTTATACGATGTCGCGAGCCTATCTTTATCGCCGCCCGAAAACGGCGAGCGTGCGATCAGGGGCAGCCCATCGCGTCCGAACATCCCGAGCACAATCGCTTCGAACAGACTGGTTTTGCCGTAGCCATTCGGCGCACCGATCAGGATTATATTTCTATCCCGGCTTGGTGCGGGAAAATCAAAATTGGCAGTCGTATAGGCCTTCCAGTCGCGAAGCGTGATCTGGGAAATATGCATGCGTGTTATTCTTCCACCTGAATACGGTCTAGGATATCGTCAAAGGAATCCCAGAGCCCGGCGCGGCGCTGCTTACCTGTTTGCTCGACCTCAGCCTGCACAAGTTCTTCAAATTCAGCGAAGATTAGATTGTTTTCCTTGCAGGTCTTCTTGATCATTGCCCGGCCTTCGGTGTTATCCAGCAGTACAACAACATTGCGCGGCATCTACTTCATCTTCCTTATCTCGCGAACGCTCATCGGCCTTGAGGTCACGTAGGACGCCTGCTCCTCAGCCCAGATTTGGTGGATAAGACCAATTTCTTCTTCAGTAATCAAGGCTTGTCCGGTCTCTTTCTCTAGCGCGCGCAGGCGCGTGTAGATTTCAGAGCGCGTCTGCATGGTGAAGGGACCAGGCACAAAGGTGCCCCCGTCAGTGATGGTGATCCGGCCATCGCGCCGGCGCGCCTGACGCCGCTCCTTGTCGTTCCGTATCGAAACCAGCCAGTCCCGGAAGTCCAGCAGGGGCGTGAACTCGGCGTAGCCGGACTCGACGAAGCCTTCCAAGCTTCTGTCCTTCTCGACAACCGTGCAGGTCCAGCAGCCAAAGCGCGAAGATGTGGTGCCGCAAGAGGGCGCGTCCTCTTTCGATGTGACAACGGGGCACTCGCCGCCGCTGGCCTCACGATAAAGGCCGATCAGCTTCAGGTGCGAACTACCCCAGGGCGGATCGTTCAGAGCAAGGAACTCCCATACTTCATCGGTATCCAGCTCAACGATCGGGCGGAACACCATGCAGCCTTGCAAATCATTGTGCTTATGCAAGCGCTCGCCGTTGTCGTAGCGACCGACGGAGGCAGCGCGCTGAGCGCTTTCCGAACGGCGCACACCAAGCAACAAGATTGCCTGACCAGCGGTCTCAGCCAAGCTTTTGATATATTTGCTCGTGGGCTGAATTTTCATCCGGTCAGTGCACCAACGAAAAGAACGGTTCGGGGAAGGGTAGCCCCTGCCTATGATGTTTACCCAGAATGATTGATCTGGCAGCGGCCTCGTAATTTTGGTCTGCACAGGTAGCCCAAATGCATCCGCTGCGTCCTGAATGTCATTGATGCTATCGATGATGTGCTGAACGACGAGCGGGCTTTCGACCAGAGTATCATTCGAAACAATGTGGACAGTCCGTTTTCGTTGGCTTGGCGCAAGTTTCATCAGCATTTCAAATACCATATGCGCAACCAAAGTACTGTCTTTACCGCCGGAATAGCCAATGATCCAAGGGTATGTATGATCTTGACGGTATTCGTGCAGCAATTCCGCCCGAATGGCTTCAAAGGCCGAGGCGCTACTTTTATCAGCCAATATCGCTGTGGCGCTGTCTAGGCCCATGATTTGCCCCTTGTAGCTGATTTTCTTGCTTCATCTTGTGTAGCAGTCTTACGCGCCGACTGTAAATTGCGAATCCGCCCGCTCAAGCCTCCGGCTGTCAGGTTAACGGCACACGCTGTAGGGCTTGCTCCCTGCGGCCGCTCCGCCATTTTTTTGGGGCGGTCGTTTGGACGCATCTGCCCTTCCAAGGTTGGTCCACCGTGCGCCCTCGGCTGCTCAGGACGAAGGCGAGTCGCTCCGCTGGCGGCTCGTGGAAGGTTACTCATCGCCTTGATAAACAGTTCAGCGTCTGAACCCATGATGCCTGTCCTCGCTCCACAACTGGGGCGAGAATGTCAGCATTATGCCAGAACGCCAAGGGGGGCAGGCGGTAAACAGGAAAGACCGATTCTGGTGTAAGCGAGACCCCCACCTGGGCCAGCGATCAATCGCAGATTGTTGGGCGGTATTATGAAACAAAAAAGGGCCAGAACAGTGTTCTGACCCTCTCTCGAATAAACGCTTGTCGCGTTCACCATCGTCCAGCCGCACATGCGGCGATGATTTAGGCTTGAAGGCCACGAGGGCATTCGCACCTATAAACAGCGGGCAATTTCGCCTCTCTTTGTCTTTCAGCCGCACATGCGGCGATAATCAAGGCTTGAAGGCCACGAGGGCATTCGCACCCATAAACAGAAGGCAGTTATGCCTCTCTTTTTCTTTCAGCCGCACATGCGGCGATGGTTTAGGCTTGAAGGCCACAAGGGCATTCGCACCTATAAACAGAGAGCACTGGCGCCGCTTTTGAACGTTCAGCCGCAGATGCGGCGATGCGAACCTTCCCTCTGTCTTGAGGTATATATACTGTCGATATATCATCATTGCAATAGAGAAAATGCCATTGTTTGAAAAAAACTTTCCCGTTTGGCCAAGGCTCACCAGACCAGCTCATCCAGTTCGATCTTGAACCCGTATTTCTCCAGTATTTCAGATGCTCGGGACCAGCTTTCTTTCTCTTCGTGCGGCTTCAGTATGATCGTCTGCCTTAGATTTATCAGAAACATCAGGTCCTCCAGTGTGTAGGGGAACTGATTTCTTTCAAGAATGTCCTTTAATTCAGAGGGTTCCAGCGTGATGCTGCCTGTCACGCCTTCGATCAGTCTTGCATGATCCACGAACGGCTGTGTCGCCTTGGCGAACGCTTCGGTGTCTTCGTCACGGATCCAGATCGTCTTGACCGTCAGCCCCCGGGCACGTCTGCGCTCGGTGCGTCGACGCTGGTATTCCTTGAGGTCTTTCCTGCGCTTTTCGTCCATCGTGATGCATCCAACGGGGCTGTGATGATAAATCGTCAATATAAATATCAGCCGAGACTGCCGTGGTTGTCAATTTTTGCGCCTTTGGCCCGAGGCTGGACCATGGGGCAGAAACTGCTTGGTCGCTGCATCCGAGTGGCAAATTGCTGAAACCGGCGGATCATCGGCACCATCCGCACCCCGAAAATCTGCGATGGCATCGGGAACGGGTGTTCGGGCAAGTCGTGGAAGAAGGGCCGTTGCCCTGGGGATAGGGACGAAGTCGAAGGAGCGTTTCCGGGGGAAACCTATTCAGTTTTCGGGTTTTCACCTGTTTCCAGTTTTTCCAGAAGAATGCGCCGGATCATCTCGGGCCTTGTGGGTATGTCTTTCTGTTCCCGGCGCAGATCGTCCAGCCAGTCTATCATTTCGCGAGGCAAGCGAACCATCACGCCTTCGGTGTCAGTTTTCGGTCTGCCAACTTTTTTCATCCGCCCCTCTTGTATTT
The DNA here is from genome assembly GCF_052379845.1 of Roseinatronobacter sp. NSM. Classification (NCBI taxonomy): domain Bacteria; kingdom Pseudomonadati; phylum Pseudomonadota; class Alphaproteobacteria; order Rhodobacterales; family Paracoccaceae; genus Roseinatronobacter; species Roseinatronobacter sp. NSM. Next base: position 25,161 of record NZ_JBQTCF010000026.1, read on the forward strand.
TATTATTTTTGATACCAAGTATTGCGAGCCAAGGCAAGGGTTGCAGCCCTCGCCAAGGCTCTAACCACACGGACCTGTAAGGAGGCCCCCATGGCTGATGCCACTGATACCACGCCGTCGCGTGACCCGAAAGACTCCCCCACGAGCACAATCGTGCATGCGTTCCCCGCATTTCTGCGGCTGTTCCGGGCTGCGATTGATGCCGAGATGCTGATCGATCACAGCGATGTCGACCCGATGTCGCATCATTTCAGCAATGATCTGCGCCGTGCAGAAAACCTGCGGGAGCGGCTGATTGAGGGCTGCTTTGATATCCTCGAACACATTCCGGAAATCCCTGCAGACAAGGGGCTGATGCGCCTGGCTTTCCTCCTGAAAACCCTTTTTGACACCACGGATGATGATGACAAACAGCATGTGTTTGCCCGCGTTCGGGATCATCAGGATATCTTTCTCACCGACCCCTCGCATCACCGCATTTTCCGGATGCAGACGGAATTTTTCTCGGTCTTTTCAGACATGGCAGAGCTGCGGGAATTCGGTGGGCCGGGGCATGAGCCGCCCATGCTGGATTCGACGATGCCGATCCCGGCCTGATCCTGCGCAGTCCAAGTGACGGGGCCCGTCATGCGCCCCGTTTATCCCTCATTGCACATAGAAAGGCCGGCTATGGCCCATCAACTCTATTTTCCCGGACTTTGTCCGCCCGAGCCCGCCCCAGAAGCCTTTGAAGCTCGTGAAGCCTTGCGGGACTATCCCAAAATCGGCGGCAACGTGATGGCCCGCTTTGCAAAACAGCTTGGAACTGCGGGCGAATTGCTGTTCGACAGCACCATGATGCGGCTGGGCGAACGCACGATCCCGTGCAGCGAGCACGAGCCGTTTGATCGCATCCTTTGGCTGCCTGACGCTTTGGTGCGGGTTCAGATCAAGACGCGTCACGCCATCAGTGACGGGCAATATGTGTTCAATATCAAAAAGGGCTATCAGCGCGGGCCGACCGGCACCAAGCCTTATGACCCCGCCGATTTTGACCTGCTGGCCCTTGTGATCCTGCCCGAAAACGCGATCAAGTTCACCGCAGATTGGCGCAACACCCACCGCGTTGCGCTGTCCGAGATAGCCCGCTTGCGGGCCTCTCCCGGCGCCAGTTTGCGGCTTGCCCTTTCCGACCTCGGCTTGTCCGGAATCTGCGCCACGCCTGCGGCGATCTGATCCAGCCCGCTCTCAAAACACCGGAAAAACCTGCCCCCCGGGGACAGGACAGCCCCTTTTTGCCCAATGAAAGGCCACCCCATGCCCACCAAGACCACCCCTGAACTTCCCGGAATGACACTTGCAAAACGCTGCTTGCAGCCGACCGAACGCGACATCGATGACATCTTTGCGGATGTTCTCAACGGTTGCGATCCCGAAGATCCGGACACCGGAAACACCGGCAAACCCTCACCCGATCAGGCGCTCAATGCGCTTTTGATCCTGCGTCTGATGCACGCCCACGCCAGCATCGGCCAGCCTGCGATGCTGCCGCCCAAAGGGGCGCTGACCCTCATCGCGGCGGAGCGTTCGGAAGACCGCAAGCGGCTGGCTGTGTTGATCAAGGAGCTGAACGTCGAGTTGCTGACCGCGTCTGCGGATATCCGGCATCGGCTGAATGATCTGGAAATTCACACCCATCCTAAGCTTGGCGCATCACCGCTTGAATTGCGCCGGGTGGCTGAGGGCGTCGAGGACGGTATCATGCGCGGGCGGGCGGTGATTTACATTGTCGATCGCATGTCCGGAGTGTCTGCGCCCATGGCCTCTGCCGCCACGGCACAGCTGACGCTGCCATATGCCACGCCGGAAATGCTTTCTGCGATCTTGCAGCAAATCCACAAGGGAAAACGCCGGACAAAGCTGCCCGCAGGCGTCGATATCGGCGCAATGTCCGAATTGCGCCTTGCCCGTGTTTTCGCTGCCGACAGCATGGCTGCGGCCATCGAGGCGATCACGGAATTCGGCCTTCCGGACAAAACAAGACCCGGGATCACCCTTGATGATGTGCATGGGCAGCCCGTTGCGAAAGCGGCATTCCAGCAGCTTCTGGGTGATCTGAATGACTGGCGCAAGGGCAGTCTGGATTGGTCAGAAGTGACCTCATCCTTCATCTTTCACGGCCCGCCCGGAACCGGAAAAACGATGCTGGCCGAAGCCCTTTCGGGTTCTGCCGGGGTGAGCTTCATCCGGACCAGCTATTCGGATTGTCAAAAGGCCGGGCATCAAGGGGACATGCTGCGTGTGCTCACGGAAACCGTCGAAAAAGCGATCACCAATGCCCCCGCGATCCTGTTTATTGACGAGATCGACAGTTTCTACAGTCGGACTGGGGACACGCGTTTCTCTGGTTACATGACCGGCGTCGTCAACGGTCTGCTGACCCTTTTGGACCGCTTGAACAGCACGCCGGGCGTGATTGTCATTGGTGCCACGAACCATCTGTCGATGATCGACCCCGCGATCATCCGCCCCGGTCGGTTTGACTGCCACATCCGCATCGATCCGCTGGATCGAAGCGGCGTGATGACGATGATCGCCGCACAGATCCCGGACATCCTCAGTGGCGATGAGGCGCAAATGCTGGCGGATCAACTGATCGGGCAAACCGGTGCGACGGTCGCCGCGATGCTGCGGGATGCCCGGACAAAGGCCCGCCGCGACCGCATCCCCATGACTGCACGGCACATCTTCGACGCAGCAGAAGCCGTGGCGCCGGTGCCCGATCCTGACTTGCTGCGCAGGGTGGCGCTCCACGAAGCGGGGCATCTTCTCATGGGGCATTTGTCCGGATTTTCCACGCCGAAACGGGCCGCAATCCGTGGCCGGAGCGGCGAGATTCTGCGGGAAATGCCCGATGTTCTGACCCCCACGCTTGCGAACGGGATGCTCAATATCTACCTCGCCGGTCGCGTGACAGAAGCCATGTTTTTCGCGGAAATCTCGTCTGGTGCGGGCGGCACCGGCCGGGCGAGCGATCTGGCCTTGGCCACCGCGATGGCACTGCAGATCGAGCTGAATTTCGGCTTCGCAGATCGTCTGACATGGCACGATCCGACAATTCCGCCGAACCTGCACTCGCATGAAATCCGGATTGCTGTCGAGAAACGGCTGCAAGCGTCCGCCTCCGCAGTGCGGGCGGCACTGGCACCGCATGTGCGGGATTTGGAGCGGATCGCCCAAGCCCTCATGGACGAACGCGAACTCGACCGCGACCGCCTGTCCGAACTGCTTTCGGCGGTGGCAATTCCGGAAAACCTGGACAAGACAGACCACCCGCTGTCGCCCGCCGGGTGACCCTGAGGAGCACTCCGGACAATCCTGAAAAGAAAGGAAAATCCTGGAAAAACAGGGCCGAAGGCGATCCGATGCCCTCGGCCCAAAAGGACCAAACCCACAAAACCAAACCCCAAAAAAACCAAAAAAAACAAACGAACGATCTCGAACATGCGCCGCAAGGCGCCCCCGCTGCCCGCCGTCAGGCAAAAGGGCAGCGGGGCAAATAGGGCAAACCCAAAAACAGGGAAATCCCGAAAACCCTTGGCTCATCCCAAAATAAAAGGGCCGCTGGCACTCATCACGCAAAGCGCCAAAAGAACCAAAAAACCAAAAAAACCAAACCCCGCCGTCAGGCGCACCCCCACGCGGAACACGCGTGGGGGCCAAAAAGGATCACCCAGATCAATCTGGTCAGACCCGGAGATCGAGGCTCATCCCTTCAACACGGATTGCCCGGTTCCTTCAGGCTTGCCCAATGACCTCTTGAAAACCCAGATCACCGACCGGCCTTGCGAGAAGCCTGTGCTCCATTGAAGCGCAAGGCATTTCCCCATCAAAACACCCGCGGCAAGCGCTCGATTGCCGCGGCTTTGATCGACATCGGGGTTTCGTCCCGATATGTGGCGGTGTTCACCGAGGGTTTTTGAGGGCTGTCGTCATCGTCAGAGACATGCCCCAGCAAGTCCAGGCGAGTGACTTCGTGAACCCCATCAGCATGGATCAGCGTGTGGTTAACGTAATGCCGCAGGCTGTGCATACACAGATTGCGAGGGTTCCCGTCAAGCGCGAGATCCAGGCTTTTTCGCCATTCATAATCGATCGCCTCGCCGAATTTTTCAACCTTCAGCTCTTCTGGCGGGGGCAAGATACCATTGCGGGGCTTTGGAATGACATCGGGAAACAGGAATGTCTCGCCTCTTTTGCGCATCTTCTGCACATATTCCATCAGGCCCAACTCGATCAGATGGGAATGGACAGGCACGATCCGCGTCAGTTTCTCAAATGGCTCGGTCGCGTCCTTGTCTTCGCCTTTGATGCCTCGCCAATTGTGGACCTGGATCGTAATGGCGGGGATGCCGTCAACCTCACCGATGTCGCCCGGCAAAAGGCCCGCGATTTCCGCACGGCGGGCGCCTGTGTAACTTAGAATCAGCGGGATCCAGTAACGTCCATCTTTGTTCAGAACGTTACCGGGATTATGCCGTCGGCTGGCGCTGCCATGGCCCTGCCACAGGCTATGGCCGAAAAGGCGTTTCAATTCGGCAAAGGTGAAAACTCTGCGGCGCTTATGGGCCTTTCCCTTGCCCTTCGGTCGCAAGGATTTCACGTCAGGGTCAATGCCGATGGTGTGGCCTTCGGATTTTGCACGGGCAAGCATCAATTCCAGTGTCTTGATGTGACGTTTCACGGTTCCTGCCGCCAGCCCGATTTCCGACGGGGGCATGGCGCGGGCCATCTGTTTAACTTCCGCCAGCGAGCGGCTTTGATCGCGGCAGGACCGCAGGAAGGTCTTGGGAATTTCTTTCAACGCGTCGCCATACCGGCGCAGATGGAACTGTTCGAGCTGATCTATCGTCTGCACGCCCGTTACAAAACAGAACAGTCGCAAGTCGGCGGCCCGTTGCCGGGCGACAGCGGGGCTAAGTCGGTCCGTCATCGCCATGCGCCAGAAAATCCCTGCAATGTCACGGCCGTAATGCGTTGTCGCAGAGTGGTCTTGTGCCTCGGCCTGTTTGAATTGCACCATCAAGGCCCCGATCGTCAGCTGCCCTTCGATAAGCTCAACCCCGTCTGTGAGAGGTGGCAGGGTTTCCGCTGGCTTTTGGGGCTCCGAATGTGACGCTGCGGGCTGGGTGATTGCGGGCGCCACAGGTGCCACGGGGCGGTCCATGATTGCGGGATGCACCGTTGGCGCAGGGGTCTCCGCGACTGCCGGAACCGCAGGTGCCGCGGCATCTGTCGCAACAGCAGGGGGCGCAAGCGCCTGCATTGTCGTCGTCTGCACCGACAAAGCTGAATGCCGGGCCAGCAGGGTGGCCTCTCGCAACTGGGCGTGATGCTCCATGGATGTGACGGGAACATCCGCGATTTCCGCGAACTGGCGCAGCATGGCACTGCGCCCTTGAGGGGACATGATGTGCTGATATTCCGCATGATACAGCCCAAGTACCACTTCAAGCTGCTCGGGCGACCATGAAGGGTCAATGCGGTAGGGCGGAAATCGGGGTGTCAGCCCGTCTTCCAGCAAGACCGTCACGACGAATTTCTGCATCTCCTGACGCCACGGCGTGTCCGGTTGAACCCGGCCGGTCATGCGGGCCATCCGGCTCTGCCGGGTCATGTTGGCCAACGTCTGGCTCAAGCACACCTGCATATATCGCGCCACGAGGTCCTCGGGCAGCTCAGGGGTCAAAAGAACAAACGAGTCGAGCATTCGGTCAAACTCCACAACCAGACGCCCTGACCATATAAAGGCTGATTCGCGATCTGTCGTCCCCAGCGAGAGGGTCAAGGGTTTGAAATATGTGGACAACCCGGCAATCCGACGGCGGAAATAGAACCGCCCTGACCGGATCATCAGGTATTTTCCCAATCCTTGTGTCATCACAACACCCCATATGTTCGGGGCCGGATGCAGGGGAAAACCGAAGCTGCCGAGGTGTTTTTCAGGGGTTTGTGAGACGCCAGTGAAACGCCTGTGAAACTCCTGTGTAACAAACACAGCATGTTCGCCGAAACTAACCGGAGCTAATTTCGGAAACGCTGTCTTTTCAATGCCTTGAAGGCACAATGGCTCCGGCGGTAGGGATCGAACCTACGACCAATTGATTAACAGTTCTTAGGGCTAGACGGCTGGCGGACGGCTAAGCTAGGCTATGCCAAGCAAAAACAACGGCTTGAGACGCACGCCCACCCCCTTAGACGGCTCCGCACAGGTAATCGGGACGCCCCTGAGCCTTACGCGAGCCTTACGCCAGACCGGAGGCACACACATGACCGACCTGCCCAAGAAGGCCCGCCTGACAGACGCGATGGCCGCCAAGTTCCCCTTCCTCGCCTCGGGCCAGAAGCTGGTGGCCGATGCCGACCAGCCGGGCCTCTACCTCAAGGTGGGCAAGACCGCCAAGAGCTGGGTGGTGCAGACTGAGGTGCGCACCCTTGACGACCGGATGCGGAAGGTGCGCAAGACAGTGCGCCGCGCCTTCGCCTCCTTCCCGGAGGTCAGCGTCAAGGACGCCCGCGCCGCCGCCAAGGGCGAGCTGGCCGCAATCCTCGCGGGCGAGGGGCTGTCCAAGGCCCCCTCGGGCGTCACCCTCGGGCAGGCTTGGGGCCTATACCGCGCCCACCTTGAGCGCACGGGCCGGAGCCCGGCGACAATCTACAGCTACCGCAACGCAGTGGAGGCGGACCACCTCTTGGGCATCTGGCGCGACACGCCACTGGCAGACCTTGCGACCGCAGAGGGCGCGGCCCGGGTTGCGGCCCGGCACGACGCAATCACGGCGGGCGAGACACACCCCAAACACGGCGGCAGCTACGCCGCCAACGGCGCGATGCGCACGCTGCGCGTGATCTACAACTTCGCCCTTGAACGCGGCCACGTCCGCCCGGACCCGGACGGCTGGACACCGACACGCCAAGTCACCTTCAACCGCGAGGAGGCCCGGGACAGCGCCATGTCGCGGCTGGACCTGCCCGGCTGGTGGGCAGCCTATCAGGGGATGGAGAACCGGGTGCGCGCGGAGTTCCAGCTATTCCTGCTGCTGTCGGGCAGCCGGGCCGGGGCCATCGCAACCGCCCGGTGGGAACACGTTGACGTGGCCGGGCGGCGGCTGCACGTCCCGACGCCCAAAGGCGGCAAGGCCCGGGCCTACGACATCCCCCTGACGCGCCCGATGCTGGCCTGCCTCGCCCGGGCGCGGCGCGCGGGCCGGATGTATCAGCCCGCCCTGTCACGCGAATGGGTGTTCCCCGGGGACCCGTCCAAGTCCAAGCGGGGCGAGTTCGCCGGGCACATGTCGCTGTTCGCCACCACCGAGGCCACGCTGCCGTGCAGCGGGCATGGGTTGAGGCACACATACCGGAACGCCTGTGTCTGGGCCGGGGTGGAGGAGAACCTGTCCAAGAAGCTCATGAACCACAGCCAGCGCGGCGATGTGCACTCCGGCACCTACGGCTCCCGCGAGGGCCTGTGGCCGGACCTGATGGATGCACAGGCGCGGATCAGCCGCACGATCATGGAGCTGGCCCGGCAACAAGAACCTAAGGCTAGACGCACGGCGGCATAAGCCGGTATAGTCCCATCACTGACATTGTTAACCGGCGGGCCTCGGCACAACGGTCGCTATCAATCCCCAGGAGGGGAGCCTGCCCCCGGGCAGGTGCGGCTAGGCCCCATGTCGCGGACGCTAAGGACCAGCCGCGAGCCTCTTGAAGCCCCCACCGGGGGCCGGAGGCTCAGATGGACGACCCCGTTGCATTCGCAAAGCTCGTGGCGAGGGAGCTGGCCGATGGCTATGCTGCTGGCCGATACGCACCACCCCCTGAATACCTGAACACGGCCCACGCCGCCGCCTACCTCGGGCTGACGCCCGGGGGGATGGAGACGATGCGCAAGGAGGGCCGTGGCCCTGCCTTCATCCGTGCCTCGGGCAAGCTGGTCCGCTACCGCGTGGCAGACCTCAACGACTGGATGGCACAGCACCGTGTCGAGCCGGGCGAGGTGTCGGAATGAGCGGGGGAGAGGGGGAACGCCCCCCGCTGGGGACGGGGGGCGCAGGAGAGGACCGGGCAGGTCATCAGAACATCATCGGGGATAGTATAGCCCCGGATGCCGCCGGAGCCGACCAAAATTCCTTGGGGCCTGACGCGGATGCGATCCGCAAGGCGCTGCGCTACCTGCACCCGGAGGGGCGCTGGATGGTCAACGCCAAAGTTGGCAAGGGGATGCCCGGCCACATCGGCGCGGACCTCGCCGCCGCCGTCCAGTGGGCTGTCGGGAAGAACGGCGGGGGCAACAACACCTACACACCCCCGGCCCGGCTGCGGCCTGAATACACGGAGCCCAAGAAGGCGAGGGACGCGGACGTGGCGGGCTCGCGCTGGCTCTGGGCGGACCTTGACCCCGACAAGCAGGACAAGGGCAAGCCGTTCGCGGAGCGGAGGGCAGCGTGTCTGGCGCGGCTGACCACTGAGCTCCCGGCGGACGTGCCCGCGCCCAGCGCCATCGTGGACAGCGGGGGCGGATACTGGGGCCTGTGGCAGCTTGACGAGGAGGTGGAGGCCGCACGGCTTAAGCCGATGCTGGAGTGGCTTGAGAGGCGGCTCGGGGGGGACAGCGTGAGCGACCCGTCCCGGATCATGCGGCTGCCCGGCACGGTCAACTGGCCCGATGAGGGCAAGCGCGCCGCCGGTCAGGTCCCGGCTCTGGCGAAGTTCGTCACCCAGACTGGCGTCAGGCACCCGGTCAGCGCGTTCGGGACTGAGGGCGGGGAACACGTCCCCGCCGCGCCCGCAGCCGTGGCGTGGGACAACCTGCCGCGCTTCGAGAGCCCCAGCGCCATCCCCCGCCTGTCTGACCGCATCCGCGCCGTGGTCGCCAACGGCGACGATGACGACAAGCCCTACAAGTCCCGGTCAGAGGCCGTGTTTGCGGTCATGTGTGAGATGGTGCGGGCGGGCTACACCGACAGCGAGATTGCCGGGGTGGTCACGGACCCGTCCTTTGAGGTGAGTGCCCACTTCTATGACCCCAAGGGGCGGAAGCTCCGGCCCGATGAACGCCGGATGACGGCCAAGGTCAGGAAGGCGGTTCAGGGTCAGATCGGCAGGGCACGCGCTCGGGTGGCCGCTGACGGTGACGGCGATGGGGGCGGCGGGCTGATCCTCACCGGGGGCGAGTATGACTGGGCCATCGCCTTCCGCCGGGAGAGCCCGAACCTGATCCACCACCTCGGGGAGTTCCTTGACTGGGACGGCGCGGCCTACGTTGTCCTGAGTGACGCCGCCGTGAGGGCTCGGGCGTGGGCTTGGCTCCACAGCCGCAAGAGGCAGAAGGACCCCGACACCGCGCCCGTGCCGTTCACGCCCACGGCGAAGCAGGTGGGCGGCTTCATGGACGCCCTCAAGGGCCTGACCTTCCGCGACCTCACGCCGCCCTGCTGGCTGGACGGGCGGGCCGGACCCGACCCGCTTGAGCTGGTGCCGACGCGCTCGGGCCTGCTGCACCTGCCCACGGGGGAGCTGATGCCTGCCACGCCCGCGCTGTTCACGCGCAATGCGCTGGACTTCGCCTATGACCCCGCCGCGCCGGAGCCGGAGCGGTGGATCAGGTTCTTGGGCGAGGTCTGGCCCGACGACGACGACCCGGACTGCATCACCACGTTGCAGGAGTTCATGGGCTACCTGCTGACCCCCGACACGCGGCTGCAGAAGGCCGCGATGATGGTTGGCCCGCCCGCCTCGGGCAAGGGGACGATCCTCAAGATGATGATGCATCTGGTGGGCGTCGGCAACACGACCTCGCCCACCATGAACAGCCTCAGCAGCAGCAGGTTCGGCATGGCCCCGCTGCTCAACAAGACGCTGATGACCGTCTCAGACATGCGCATTGGCCCGAGGACCGACCTTGCGGCGCTTGAGGAGAACCTGTTGCGCATCGCGGGCGAGGACCTCATCTCCACCGACCGCAAGAACAGGGACGCCGTGGAGGTGCGGTTGACGGTGCGCATGGCCATCGCCACCAACGAGCTGCCGCGCTTCGCGGACGTGTCAGGTGCCATCGCCCGCCGCATGATCACGCTGACCCAGAGGCAGTCCTTCAGGGACAACCCCGACACCGAGCTTGAGGAGAAGCTCACGCGCGAGCTGCCCGGCATCCTCAACTGGGCCATGGAGGGCTGGCGGCGGGTGCAGGCCAACAAGAAGATCAAGGAACCCCAGAGCAGCCGTGACGCCGCGCGGGACCTCGTGGACCTCGCCTCCCCGGTGCCTGAGTTTGTCGATGCGTGCTGCGTCCTGGGCTCCGGCTTTGAGGTGGACAAGGTCGAGCTGTTCAGCGCGTTCCGGTCTTGGTTCCACGACAGGTTCGGGGATGAGTGGCGGTCTGGTGACGTGCACTTCTTCCGGGCGCTGGGCAACCTCCAGATCGGGGTGAAGCCCAAGCGCGGCCAGCGAGAGGGCGAGCGCGTGCCGATGGTCACGGGCATCCGGCTGAACGACTGGTGGTCCAAGGGGCGGATCGGGGGGCGGGCCGTGTGAGCGTCTGGGTAGGCGTCGGGGTAGCGTCGGGGTAAGCGTCGGGGTAGCGGGCCGAGAAAAATGTTCGGCGTCAGAGTGTTATCGGCCCGCGTCGGGGTAAGTCTGGGTAGCCCCGCGTCTACCTTCTCCCCCTACCCGTAGGAGCCCGCTCCCCCTGCCCAGAGGGGGAGCCTCCCCCCCCCTTACACCCCCTATAGGCTCTTAGTTCGGGAGTTACCCAGACTTACCCCGACGCCTACCAGTAAGGGTTTGAGATTGAAAGAATAATCCGATTTCCTACCCCGACGCTTACCCCGACGCTTACCCCGACGCGCAGCGTTACCCCGACGCGCAGCGCGGGAGCCCGCGCCCCTCTTGGGCAGGATGCCACCGCATCCCGTGCTCTGCGCCGCAAGAAAAGGGGACCCCAACGGAAACCGGCAGCGCGCCAAGGGACCGGGCGGGACCGGCCCGCCGGGGCGCGGTATCCTCTGGGCATGACCGCAGAAATGGAGGAATGACGATGGCAGACGACAACTCACACGCAAACGCAGAGGCAATCCGCGCTGACATGCGCGCCGCCTTGCCCAACGGTTCCGGGAACGACCTTCACGCCGCCGCCTTCATGGTGTCGCTCGCCATACTCCGGGCGGGTGACCGGGTGGCAGCCGAGCTGGCCGTCATCTCCGATGAGCTTGAGCGGGCGCGGCTGTCGGAGACGGGGGCAGGCCAATGAGCAGAAAAGTGAGGACCAGCAGCCGTGCAGCAGCGGTTGTGAAGACCATGTTGGAGTTGGGGGTGGTGCCGCGCCGCTACATGACGTCATCAATCAGCGAGCAGGCAGGCCGGAGCCGGACTGCCTTCACGTCAGCCCACGACCTACTCCCTTGGGCAGCACGGCTGGGGTTGGAGGTGCGCCCGCATGATGCGGTCGAGCTTGGCAGGTATCTCCGCCTGATCGTCGGGTATCCGGGGGACTGGGACAACCCGCCGGGATACTATCCGTCAGACCCTGATGCGGTCGCACTGCGACCGTTGCCGGAGGCGCGCGGGCGATGGATGGACGCCACAGAAGGGCGGCATGACTTCCCGGATGACGGTCTGACTTGGAAGCTGGATGACGGCAGCGCGCCGGGAGACCAGTGGCGGGCGCGGCGGGCAAAGCAGTTCGGGATCGTTACCTGACCCCCACCCGGTAAAGGTTATCCCCGCCGACAGCCCGAGCAGCCAGCGCCGCTGGGCTCCGCCGCCGCCCCTCCGGCCACACCCGCAACCGTTCGGTTTACGGGTAGACTTGCAGCCAGCGTTCACGGTATGTTCCGGCACTTGGGGCTCAACCCAAGGTTGCAGAAATGGAGCACCACCGATGACCGACCTCATCCGCATCCCCCGGGCCTTCTACATCGACCATCAGGAGCGCGACCTGCCCACCCCGGGCGTCGTGCGCTCCACCAAGCACCACCTGTTCGTCCGGGCCGATGACCCGGCCATATGGGAGTTGCTCAACGACGCTGAGCACTATGCGGGTGGCGGGGTGGACGTGGCCTGCTGCGGCATCGGCCTCGTCAGCAGCGCCCAAGCGACGGCCCGCGCCCTCAAGAAGGGGCTGGCAACATGACCGCCCGCCGTGTCGCCCTCTACATGCGGGTTTCAACGACCGCACAGGACCTCGCCCCGCAGCGCCTCCGCCTCAAGGAGGTGGCAGAGCGCGCGGGCTGGGAGGTAGTCCAGGAGTATGTGGAGACCATCTCCGGGGCCAAGTCCTCGCGCCCCGAGCTGGACAGGATGATGGCTGACGCCCGGCGGCGGCGCTTCGACATGGTTGCCGCCGTGGACGTGTCGCGCCTCGGGCGCAGCCTCGCGGGGCTCGCGGCCCTGTTCGAGGAGTTCCGCCAGATCGGCTGCGACCTCTACCTTGACCGCGAGGCCGTGGACACCTCTACGCCCGCTGGCCGCGCCCTCTTGGGCATGGCGTCCGTGTTCGCCGCATTCGAGCGCGACATGACCATTGAGCGCACCAAGGCCGGGATGGCAGCGGCCCGCGCCCGGGGAAAGCGCATCGGCAGGCCCCCGGCATCCGACGCGGTGGTGGCGTCCATCCGCGCCCTGCGCGCGAAGGGGATGGCCATGGACAAGATTTCAAAGGAGCTGCGCTGCGGGAAGTCTCTCAGCATGAGGGTCTGTCAGGAGTTTGACCGCGAGCGACAACAGGAGGAACACGCATGACCGACCACATCCTAGCCCGGCTGGTCCCGCCCGAGCCGGGGCGCACCGGGCGCTCACACTGGCGGGTGGAGCCCGAGGGGCTGCTTGTCGTGCAGGAGCTTGCGGGACGCGGTTGCCACGTCACCACGATTGCGTCTGTCTTGGGCATGTCCATCGACGCCTTCCGGGACTGCCGCAAGCGCCAGCCCGAGGTGGATGACGCCTACCAGAGGGGGCTCGCCAAGGAACACGACCAGCTTGTCGGGAACCTGCGCACCCTCGCTGACGCGGGCAACGTGGTCGCCAACCTGTTCTTGTTGAAGGCGCGTCACGGCTATCGGGAGGGTGAGAGCGCCCAAGTGCAGGTGAACGTGGACACCGGCGGGGTGCTTCTGGCCCCGCCGAAGATGAGCCTTGAGCAGTTCTTGGAGGAGCGGCGCGCGGCGGGGGCCTATGAGGGTCCCCGCCCGGACACGGTGGAGCGGGTGCCCGGCCAGACCATTGAGGGCGTCGTGGACCCCGAGACCCGGCGGGGCGACTGATGGAGGACCGGGCCACCGTCTACGCGAACGCGGCGGGGCTGCTGGCCCGCTTGGGGTATGCCGCGCGCATGGAGCCCGGCCACCGGGTGGCGTGGGAGCCCCGGCCCGTCACCGCCCTCGTGACCGACGCGCCGCCCGTTGTCGTGGGCTATGCCGTGGCGATGGTGGCGGAGGACCCCGAGCAACACCTGCCCGAGGCCAGCGCCAAGGTGGGCCGGGCCGCGCCGGGCAAGGCCGGGGACCCGCAGACCGCTTGGTGGGCGGACTGAACAACAAGTAATATCAATCGCTTGAGCCATCCCGCCGCGGTATCCTCGCCCGCAGGATTGGCCGCCCAGCGGAGGGCGCAAGCACACTGGCGGCCCCAAGCACAGGAGCCTTGCCAGATGAACCAACCCGCCCCCGACAACCACTCCCCACTCCCGCCGCCGGGCAAGCTGATTGCCACGGCTGAGGTCATCTCCCTTGCCGAACACGCCGCCAAGCGGGCTGAGAAGCTCGGGACCGTGATCGCAGGGCTTGAGGCTGGCATCGCCAAGCGTGGCGAGGAGGCAGCCGCATCCGCCGCCGCCGCTGGCTTCGCGCCCGAGGACCAGCAGTCCGCCGCGCGCAAGGTCGCGGCCAAGGCCCGTGCCGAGGTGGTCACGAACAGCGAGGACGCCCGCTGGGGCTACATCCGCGAGGTGAACGCCGCCGCTGAGTCCGTGGCCCTGACCGCCGCCCTGTTCGCATCGCCGCAGGCCGTGCTCGCCCGGGCCGGTCTGGGCACCCCCGAGCGCACCCACTACCAGACCCAGCTTGAGGGCTCCGGCATCGTCCAGATCAAGAACATGGCGGCGCTGGCCGTGGCGACCAACAACAAGGTCCTCGGGGCCGCCATCATGGCGGTGCTGGACCGGATGCCCCGGCGTGAGCGGCCCATCTCCACGGCGGAGCTGGCCGAGCGCCTCGTGGGCGAGGAGACCCGGCAGGTGCAGGACGCCATCACCCGGATCAAGCTGGCGGCGCAGTCCGCCATCAACATCAACCGCGAGTTCACTGCCGGCAAGGTCCGGCCCCTTGACCGGGTGAAGCTCGCACTCAACAAGAAGGAGGCCTGACATGGCCCTGTTCCTCGTGACCCGCCCGCGCGGCGCTGAGCACCTGCGCAACCCGCAGGGCGTCCATGCCGCCCTCGTTGACGCGGCCAGCCCCGCCGCCGCCATCACCGCCGCGAACGCCCTGACGCCGCACCTCAACACGCCCTTCGACGGCTTCGACACCACGCAGGTCGCGGCCACGGCGGCGGGCGGCTTCGCCCCCTGCGTGTTCGAGGGCGATGCCTTGGGCACGTCCTACACCGGCCCGGGGCGCGGCAAGTGACCCCGGGGGAAGTCCGGGACCGGGCCATCATCGAGGGCATGGCCCTCGTGTTCCCGCCCGCGCTCCTGCTGGCCCGTGACGCGCTCTTGCTCTGGGCCAAGGACCACGAGCCGGACGGCTGGCCCACCGTGCCCGCCGTCATCCGGTTCGCCGCTGCCCACGAGGTGAGCGCGCAGGAGCTGGGCGCGCTGGTGGGCATCATCTCGTTCCGCCTGACCCCGCGCGGGAAGGTGGTCTGGGCCGACAGCCAGCGCCGCCCCGAGGTGGTCGTGCGCACCCCGCCGGACAGGCTCTCGCGCCGCGTCCTCCGGGCCTACGGCTGCTTTGTCGCCACCGCGTCCCGGGTTGAGGCCGCGCGCCACGTCCACTGACCCGGAAACCGGTCGGTTACAGACCGGCCCGGACCCCAACAAGCGAACCCCGTCCCCGCTGGGGGCGCGGGCTCCACCTCCCGGCCCCCCTTCCCGGGTGAGCAACGGAAAGCCCGCCTCCCGCAAGCCTCCGCCCTCCCGCCTGACTGGTGTGGGCCGGTATCCTCTGGGCATGGACGGTGTCATCTACCTCTTTGTCAGCCCATCGGGGCGCGCCTATGCCGGGTGGCACGGTTGCGACCCATCTGCGGTCCCCCGGCGCGGGACCGGCCCCCTGCCCACGGCGGCGCGATACACCGGCTCCGGCACGGTCTGGGAGAACGTCAAGAGGAAGCACGGCCCGGACCTGCGCTGGGTCATCCTCCGGCGGATTACGGGTGCAACCCGCGCCGATGTTGACGCGGTGGAGCGCCGGGCCATCCGGCTGGTGCGGGCCGTCTTTGGGCCTCGGTGCGTGAATGTCCTGTCTGGGGGGCAGGGGATGACCAGCGATGAGGCGCGGGCGCTGGCACACCATCTCTGGTCTGATCCCGCCTTTGTAGTGCGCACGACCGCCGCCAATAGGCGGGCCGCACTCTGCCCCGCACGTTGCGGCAAGATTAGCGCCAGCATGAAGGCCCTCGCCCAGACGCCTGACGGGCACGGGCACCTGCTTCGCGCCCGTGCTGCGTCGAAGGTCCCGGAGGCTCGGGCGAAGAACAGCGCTGCCCTCAAGGCCCTCGCCCAGACGCCTGAAGGCAAGGCCCGCAAGAGCGCCACCGCCAAGGAGGTCAACGCCCGTCCCGAGGTCCGCGCCAAACACAGCACCAATGGCAAGGCCCGGGTCCAGACGCCGGAGGGCGCGGCGGCTCTCGCCCGAGCCCGCGAAGTGGGCCAGCGCAAGCGCCGCGCCCGTAAGGCGCTTGCGCCGTTCCTGCATCCGCCGCTGTGGGACACCTCCGGCCTGACCGTCTGTCTTGCGCCGCCCGGCTCCCCCTTGGCCATCACCACACCCTAGAAGAACGCCCGCCGCCCGCCGGGCATGGGCTCCCACCGCGTCCCCGCCAGCAGGTCCGCCACCACCTCGGGCGGCGCATCGGTCACGACCGCATCAACTGCGATCCCACCCCACCGCCAAGCCCGGACCCGGGCCAGCTCCGCCGCGTGGCCCATCATCCCGAGCGCCTCGCGGGCGCGCACAAGCTCCATCATCTCCGCCATCCAATCCTGACTGTTGCTGTCGGGATATACCGCCAGAGCCGTTAGCGCGCTGTTAAGACCTCCGCCAAGCCACTGTTGTGTAATGGAAATTTCTGCTGTCAGGGCGGGGATAAGTCTCGACTGACTGTGGAGCGGGCGGCTAGACCGGGGATAGAAATGGAGAACAATCCATGAACGTCATCCCCCTGTTCCGGTCCCGCCGGGCCGATGCCCTGCGCGCCGCCGCCCGCTGGGCCGCAGTGTCCGTCCCGGGGCACCTGTCCGCCCGGGGCCTCGCGGTCCCCACCGCCGCCGTGCTGCTGCTCCCGCTGGCCGTCCTGCTGCCGCTCGTGCTGCCCTGGGCGTCTGTGTGGCTCGCGCCCCTGTTCCTCCTCGCGGCGGCGCTCCGGCTCGCGGCGCTGGTGAACCTCGCCCTGCCCAAGGCACCCGAGCCCCCGCCACTGGCCGACGCGGACCTGCCGTCGCTGACTGTGCTCCTCCCGCTCTACCGCGAGGCGGCGGTGGTGCCGGACCTCGTGGCCGCAATGGGGCGGCTGGACTATCCCCGCCACCTTGTCGAGTTCGTGGTGCTGCTTGAGGCTGACGACCCGGAGACGCCGACCGCCGCCGCCCGGGCCGCGCCACCCTCGGGCTGGCGCATCGTCACCTGTCCGCCGGGGGAGCCCAAGACCAAGCCCCGGGCGGTGAACATCGGCCTCGCCCTGACCTCGGGCGAGGTTGTCGTGATCTATGACGGGGAGGACCGGCCCGAGCCTGACCAAGCGCGCCGCGCCGTGGCGGCGCTCCTCGCGGACCCGCGCCGTGCGGTGGTGCAGTGCGCCCTTGCGGCGGACCACGGCGGGCCGTGGTTCACGCGCTGCTGGGCCAGCGAATACAATGTGCTGTTCGGGGCCATCCTGCCGGTGCTGTCCCGCCTCGGGCTGCCCTTCCTCTTGGGCGGCACCTCGCAGTTCATCCGCCGGGACGCCCTCATGGCGGCGGGGGCCTATTGCGCGCATAACGTCACCGAGGACGCGGACCTTGGGGTGCGGCTCGCCCGCCTCGGGTGGACCTCCGCTGCCATCCCGAGCGTGACGTGGGAGGAGGCTCCGGTGACGCTGCGCGCCTTCCTCCAACAGCGCCGCCGGTGGATCGCAGGCCACATCATCACGGCGCTGGTCCACCTCCGCCGCCCGGCCCAGACTTGGCGCGACCTCGGGCCAGCCGGGAGCCTCGCCCTGCTGGCGCAGCTCCCCGCCGCGACTGCCTCAACCGCCGCGCACCCCCTCGGGCTCGCGCTCCTGCTGGGCGGGGACGCCACCGGCTGGCTGGGGCTGCTCCTCGGGCTGGGGTATGCCGCCGCCCTGTCCCTCTACTGGGCGAGGGGCGGGAGCGTGTTCCTGCTGCCAGCCTTCTGGCTCCTACAGACCGCCGCGCTCGCGCTCGCGCTCCATGACGTGGTGAGGCAGCCCTGCCGGTGGTTCAAGACCGCCCACGGCGTGGCGGAGCGCAGGGCTATGCCGCCGCCTGACTCTTCTGTCGGATGAGCCGCATCAGGTGGTCGCCAATCGCCTTGCCCAAGAGGGGCGGGACCGCGTTGCCCACCTGCACATATTGGTCTGTCTTGGAGCCTGAAAACTCAAACCAGTCGGGGAAGGCTTGCAGCCGCGCCGCCTCGCGCACCGATATGGCGCGGTCCTGTTCCGGGTGGATGTAGGCCCCCCAGTGGATGTCGCACTTGGTCAGGACGGTGCAGGAGAGCCCGTCCCACGTCATGCGCCCGTATCGCTTGGTGTGGTCCGACCTCTTGGCCCGCTTCATCCCCTCGGGCAGCAGGTCATGCGGAATGTCGCGCCAGCTCCCGCCGGGCGGGATGAAGGGCAGCCGGTCCATGTTCACCTTGCCCAGCCTCGGGGCCGCGTGGTTGCCCACGGTGGTCGCGTTCCCGCGCATCAGGCGCTGGTATGGGGTGGGCTCGCCATCGGCGTAGGGGACGCGGCCCGGGTCCTCCCCGTTGTCGAGCGGGGGCAGGTCCCCGATGGCGTCCTTGATCGTCGTGAAGGGCTCGCCCCGGCCCGGCCCGTGCGTGGGCTCCGGGTGCGAGATGGGCGCACCGACGCGGTTGCCGATGAACACGACCCGCCGCCGCTCCTGCGGCACCCCGTAGTCCTCTGCGCGCAGCACCGCGTCCTCCACGGCATACCCGAGGGCCGCAAACTCCGCCTTGATCGCCCGGACGGCTTCCCCGTTTGCGATGGAGTAGATGCCGGTGACGTTCTCCATCACGATCCACTCCGGCCGCAGTCCATCGACAATGCGCAGGTATTGCTTGAACAGCGAGGCCCGGGCGTCGTGCATCCCGCGCTGGTGGTTGTAGACCGAATAGGCCTGACAGGGCGGGCCACCGACCAGCACCGAAAGCTCGCCCCGGCGCAGCCCCGTGACCTCCATCAGCCGCTCAACGGAGAGCTCCTCAATCGGGCCGGGGATAAACTTGGCGCGGGGGTGGGTCTGCTCGAATGTCCGCCCGGCGGCTTCGAACATGTCGTTGCCAGCCAGCACGGTGAAACCCGCCATCTCAAGCCCGGCGGACAGTCCGCCAGCCCCACAAAACAAGTCAATCGCCGTGTATGTCATCCTGACCGCCCGCTGTCTTTGTTCTCATTTTGTCCCAGATTTACCTTACAAAGGCTTAACTGGGCAACGCCTAATTCTGGACCTTCGCCCTGATGCGATCCTCAAACGCGCCCTGCGACACCGGAACGCCGCCCGTGAGCCCGAGGGTCGCGCTCTCAAGCGTGGTGTAAAACTCCTCCACGACCTCAAGCCGGAAGGGCTCGCCCGGCGCGGCCTGTTTGAAGTCCACGAGGAACCAGACAATGTCCGCATTCGAGAGGTGGGGGACGCGCTCCATCTTGCCCATGGAGTAGAAGAACGGCGCGTCCACCACCACGGCCATCTTCTTGCCCCAGCGCCGGAGGGTGGGCACCTTGGTCAGGAGCTGCGGCATCAGCCGCTTGACCCCGCTGCTGCGGTAGTCCGGGCGGCGCTTCTCTTGGGCCATCGACAGCTTGCCCTGCGTCAGCTTGAGGTGGTCAAACTCAATGCTCATCTTCTTGCCGGAGAAGTAGACCGCCTGCACCTCAACCGCGACCCACTCCATCTGGCCCCCGTCCGGCCCGTTGGACTTCACGAGGATCATGTCTATGCGGCCCACGTCCTCGCCCGGGTCACTGTCGAGGTTGCCGGTTGATTCGAGGAAGCCCACCTCACCGGCCCGCAGCGGCGCGGGGTCAGACAGGAGGCTCTCACCGATCTTGTCGAAGGCGGTGCCGTCCTGATGGAAGCGCCAAGGGCACAGGGCGCGCAGCCGTCCCCGCTCCCCGTCTATGGGCTCAATGGTCCCGGCCTCCTCGCGGTAGATGCGGATGGAGCACACGCCGCCGGGCTTGGTGCAGGTCGGGTGCGGGCTGTCGGTGCGGAACGGGCAGGGCAGCTCCTCCGCCTGCTGGCGCGTGAGCTTGTCGCGCAGGACGTTGAGCCTGTCGGCCTCCTTGGGCTTGAGCGTGCCAAGGGCCGCCATCTCCTCAAGCGCAACCATCCGGGCCAGCTCCGCCTTCGACATGGCCGCGCCGCCCACGTTGTGACCGGCCAGCTTCACCCGGTCCCAATCGCCAAGGTCCTTGAAGGGGTGCCCATACCACTCCGCTATGTGAAACCGCTCTTCTGCCACTGATGCCCCCGTCTTTTGGGCTCCAATGGACAATTTCCACCACATATAGTCAATGATTCAGTGGGTCCGGGCTGACGGCTCGGGCGCGCGTCCTGACCCGCGCCGCCGCACCGAGCCTTACGCGGGCCTTACTTCGCGTAAGGCTCGCGGCTCGGGAGTGTAGCTAAGTATCTGATTTTATGGCTCCGGCGGTAGGGATCGAACCTACGACCAATTGATTAACAGTCAACTGCTCTACCGCTGAGCTACGCCGGAACACACCGCCCCTATAGCAACCGTTTTCGGGGACGTCCAGACCCAAATGACACAAAATCACCCGGCTTTGTCTGCAAGGGTATACTGCGCATCCGGGGCGGGGGAGGGGGTTGCGATGAGCTGTCCGCTTTCCCACAGGTTTATCAGATGTGCGTGCACGTTTCGCGCTGCGGCAGCATGCAGTCCGGGCGCCACGTTTGCGTAGATATGCGCCACCAGATCGGGGATTGTGCAGGCCCCGCCAGCAAGTTGGGCCAGTATGGCAGCTTCACGTTGGTGCCTGTGATCGCGCAGCGCGCGCAGCCGTGTGGCTGGTGCATCAATTGGCGCCCCGTGCCCGGGGTGCAAGCGCCGTGCGTTCAGCGCTTCGATTTTGTCCAGTGATCGCATATAGGCCCCCAGATCGCCATCAGGCGGGGACACAAGCGATGTGGTCCAGTCCAGCACATGATCACCGCTAAACACGGCCCCGCGCCATTCAAAACACATGTGATTCGCCATATGGCCGGGTGTCCAGATGGCGCGCAGGGTCTCGGACCCGAAAGCAATTATTTCGCCATCTGCAAGGCGTTGGTCTGGTTTGAAATTGTGGTCCACACCCTCGCCGCCACCTGAAATGCCGTCTTTGGCAAGGCGTGACATAAGCGCGGAACGCCCGGCCTGACTGTCGCCGAATGCCATGACAGGGGCGCCTGTGCGCTGTGCAAGCACCCGCGCAAGGGGGGAGTGGTCCATGTGGCTATGGGTCACCACAATGCATTCGACATGGTCGCCCTGGTCCAAGGCGTGCATGATTGCGTGCAGATGGGCGTCGTCTTGTGGGCCGGGGTCGAGTATGCACACCGCACCACGTCCCAGAATATAGGTATTGGTCCCCGTGCCAGTCATCGGGGACGGGTTGGGTGCGCGGATCAGGCGTAGATCGGGTTCAGGCAAGAGAACGGTCATAAGGCAAACGTTATGAACACTGGCGCTGAAACGTCAATCTTGACCTTGCCCGCACGCGTCATGGTGCTGCCAACGGGGCTGCAGGTTGTACCGCGCGCCACCATCGCCGTTCTTTTGGGGGCGATTGGACCATCGAAAAAGCCTATCACATTTTCCTTGAACTGCTTTAGGGTGCCACAGATGTGGAGCAGCTTTCTTAAACGTTTTTTGCCGCGCAGTTTTTATGGCCGCGCAATCTTGATCCTGATCGTTCCGATCATCGTGATCCAGATTGTGCTGTCAATTGTGTTCGTGCAACGCCATTATGAACGTGTCACTGCCCAAATGACCGAAAACACCTTGCGCGATATCCGGTTTGTCACCGATCAGCTTGACGCCAGCCCCGACCCGGCCGCAGCGTTGGACAGGCTGGCAGATCTGGCTGCGGCGATGCAGATCACCGTCACCATCCTGCCCGCCCCGGTCGTGGACCCGCCGCAGGACAGGCGCGACTGGACCGATCTGGCCGGACGCGAGATTATTCGCGTCTTGCGCCAGAATTTGGCAAACTATCGCAGCGTTGATCTGATGTCGGTGTCCAATGTCGTGATCTTGACCATGGACAGTTCCCATGGCCCGCTGGAGGTGACGATCCCCCGCCGGTTGGTGACGACATCGAACCCCCATCAGTTGTTGGTGATCGTGTTTCTTGCATCGGCAGTCATGGCGTTGATTGCGTTTCAGTTCCTGCGATTGCAGATTCGCCCCATTCGCAGGCTTGGTCTGGCGGCCGAAGCCTATGGGCGCGGCCGCACAGTGCCGTTTCGTGCGGCAGGCGCAAAAGAGATTCGCGCCGCCAGTCTGGCCTTTATCGACATGCGCAACCGGATTGACCGCCAGAATACCCAACGCAAGCTTATGCTGTCGGGCGTCAGCCATGACATGCGCACCCCCCTGACGCGCATGCGTCTTATTCTGTCCATGATGGACCAGACCGAAGACACCGCAGCCCTGTCCACCGAAGTTGCCGATCTGGAAGGATTGCTGAACGGATTTCTGGAATATTCGCGCGGTGTCGCCCCTGATGAGGCGAAAACCCCTGTTGATGCGGTGGTGCTGGCCTTGGATCTGCTGGAGAAATACGCGGCGACAGGGCACAGCAATATCAGTTTCAGCGCGGACCGGCAGAACGTGCCACGCGTGCCGTTGCACAAGGGGTTAATGGAACGTGCCTTGGACAATCTGCTGTCCAATGCCCTGCGCCATGCCGATAAGGTGCATGTCAATATTTCTGTATGGGATGGGGCATGGCTTGACATCAGCGTAGATGATAATGGCCCCGGCATTGCCGAACTGGACCGCCCCCGTGCAACAGAACCCTTTGTGCGGCTGGACGACGCGCGCAACCGCGATCAGGGCGGCGGTGTTGGCCTTGGGCTGGCAATTGTTTCGGAAGCGATGCGCGCGCATGAAGGCAGGCTGCTTCTGGAAGACAGCCCGCGTCTGGGTGGATTGCGGGCTGTCATGCGCCTGCCGCTGGACCCCGCGTTATAGCTTGTACAGCGCGCGGAACTTCGTTTCCAGATACTCCAGCAGCGGCCCTTCGTCGGGGGCAAAACCGCAGGCGTGGGTTATGGTGTCCACAGGCGGGCGCAAGGCCCCGTGGCGTTGCACCCGCGCGCGAAGCCAGTCGGTGGCGGGCCGGGCATCGCCGGCGGCAAGGTTTTCTTGCAGGTCGGGAATGTCGCCCTGCATGGCCTTGAACAGGCACCCTGCATAGATATTGCCCAAGGCGTAGGTCGGGAAATAGCCAAACAACCCCACAGCCCAATGCACATCTTGCAATACGCCGTGTGACGGGCGGTCCACCGCATAGCCGAAATCTGCTGCAAACCGCGTGTTCCACGCCTCTTGCAGGTCGGCGGCGTCCAGTTGTCCGCGGATCAGCGCGCGTTCCAGATCGAAACGCAGCATGATATGCAGGTTATATTGCACTTCATCCGCTTCGGTGCGGATAAAGCCCGTGTTCATGCGGTTGACAGCGGCATAGAACCCCTCTGCATCGACCACGGACAGCGCGCCGAATTCCTGCTGCATGGCCGCAAACAGCCAGCCCGTGAAGGCGCGCGACCGGCCAAGCTGGTTTTCATATATCCGGCTTTGGCTTTCATGCACGCCCATGGACACGCCTTGTCCGATAGGGCTTAGGGCATAGCTGCGGTCCACCCCTTGTTCATAGGCGGCATGGCCCACTTCATGCAGGGTGGAATACAGGCAGTTAAACGGATCATCGACGGCCACGCGCGTGGTAATGCGCACATCATCGCCCGACCCGGATGAAAACGGATGCACCGCCAGATCAATACGCCCGCGTGTGAAATCATAGCCAAAATGTTCCGCCACGCGCCGCGACAGGCGCAATTGCGCATCTTGCGGGAAGTGGCCCTTCAGGGCAGGGGGCGTGTCTGCGCCAAGGATGGCTTCGCGCAGCGCCACCAGACGCGGGCGCATCCGGTCGAAAATTGCGGCCACGGCATCGGAATTGGTGCCGGGTTCATAATCTTCCATCAGCGCATCATAGGGGTCGCCCCCTTCTGCGATGGCCTGCCCTTCCTCGCGGCGCAGGGCGATCATCTGGTTCAGCCATGGCAGGAAACTGGCGACATCTTCATTATGGCGCGCGGCTTCCCACGCGTCCTGTGCCAGCGGGGTAATGCGCGCCAGTTCAGACGCCAGCCGCGCGGGCACTTTGGTATTGCGCGCGTAAGCGCGGCGCAGCTCGCGCAGGCAGGCAGCGCCCATCTCGTCAGGGGCTTGGGCTGCGTTCAGCCAGTCGCCAAGGCGCGGGTCGGTGCGCCTTGCGTGCAGCACATCTTCCAGCGCGGCCATTTCTTCGGATCGTTGTGTATTGGACCCGCGCGGCATGACGGTTTGCTGGTCCCAGCCCAGACGGCCCGCAACCTGCGCCAGCGCTTCGGTTGTGCGGGCATGCGCCATCAGGTGTTCATAGGCGGTCATGCGGTGGTTCCTTTCGGGCTGCGCAAACTGTCAAAGCGGGGAAATTGTGCCAGATGTCGGGCGCGGATAATCAACACCCACAGCAGCACGGCCGTAGCCTGATGGGCAATACCCAGTTGCCACGGCGCAGCATGCAACACTGTGACGATGCCCAGCACAATCTGCGCCAGCATCACGACAAACATTGCATTGAAGGCCGCGCGCGTGGACGCATGCACGGATTTGCGCCCCCGCAGCCAGACCACAACCGCGAAGGCCGCCAGACAATAGCCCGCCATACGGTGGATGAACTGGGTTGTCGCGGGGTTTTCAAAGAAATTGACCCAGAGGGGCTGCATGGCCAGCAGTTCCGGCGGAATGAACACGCCATTCATCAAGGGCCAGTCAGTATACCCGCGTCCTGCATCAATACCCGCGACCAGCGCGCCCAGCAGGATTTGCAGGAAGGCAAAATGCATCAACCCGGTGGACATGGAAAACAGTTTCGCTTCGCGCGACCGGCGCGCTGTCATCAATTCTGCATCAGTGCGGTTCAGCAAGAACGCATACCACGCGATCAGCCCAAGGATGACGAAGGCAAGCCCCAGATGCGTGGCCAGCCGGTAGGACGCCACTGCGACCATGCCTTCGGTCAGCCCCGATGCCACCATCCACCAGCCAATCGCGCCTTGCACCCCGCCAAGCGCGCCAAGTGCCAGCAGGCGCGACGTCCAGCCTGCAGGGATGCGCGATGTCAGCCAGAAAAACACGAATCCCAAGCCCCAAACCAGCCCGATCATACGGCCCAGTTGGCGGTGGCCCCATTCCCACCAGTAGATGACCTTGAATTCATCCAGCGTCATGCCGCGATTGAGCAGTTGATATTGGTCAATCTGGCGGTATTTATCGAATTCCTGTGCCCAGATTTCGGCACTCATAGGCGGGATTGCGCCAGTAACAGGGCGCCATTCAGTGATGGATAGCCCGCTATCGGTCAACCGCGTCATGCCGCCCACAACGATCATCACACAGACCAGCGCAAACAGCGACATCAGCCATAGCCGTATGGCCCCGCGCGCGCCCTTGGGGCGGCGGTCGATGACCCCGCCTGTGGGCGCGGTTTGCGGGCGCGATGTGGCGACATCTTCGAATATGGGGCGTTTGCTGGCCATCTGGCCCTCCTTTGTGGTCGCGCTGCAAGCTAGTGTGTGGCTGATGCGGGATCAAGGGGCAGGGATGCGGCCAATACACTCAGTTTGCTGCGTGACGGGGGTGTCCGGGTTTGGAATGCGGATAATGGCCTTTTGCGGACATCGGGAATGCCCCAAGGCGCGGAGCAAAGGCCGAAGGCCGCCGCGCCATCGGCGGGCCGTCCCGCGGCCTGCCGATTTGGCTAGCGACACGCCAAGCATTGGAAGTAAGGATATGCAGCCTGCATAAAGTGAACTTCACTGGCGTCGGATCGGCAGACCCCGGCCCACCGTTGGCGCGGGCTTCATCCCAGTGCAAAGGGCCGCTTCAGGCTATTCACTGCCCGTCTTGCTTGCGCGCCAGTTGTCGCAGCATGCCATGCAGGGTTTGCACATCTGCGCGCGTCAGTGCCAGCCGCGCCCACATGTTGCGCAGGTTCAGGCGCATGTTCTGGGCCTTTTCGGGCGGGGTGAAGAAGCCTGCCCCTTCCAGCCGGTCTTCGAAATGGTCGCCCAGCTTCTCGCGCTCGATCGCGGTGGCGAAATCGGTGCCGGCCATGGCCAGCACTTCGGGGGGCGTGTCCGTCCCATGGCGCGCAAATTCATAGGCCACCAGAAGCACGCATTGCGCAAGGTTCAGCGAATAGAAGGCTGGGTTGACTGGCACGGTAATAATGGCATTTGCGCGCGCCACATCATGGTTTTCCAGCCCCGCGCGTTCGGGGCCGAACAAGACGGCGACGCGCTTGCCCTCGGCCACCATGGCGCGGGCCTGTTTCATGGCGTATTCGGGTGTCAAGACGGGTTTTGTCAGCCCGCGCCCGCGTGCTGTGGTGGCAAACACATAATCGCAATCACCAATTGCGGCAGGCAGGTCGTCAAATGCGCCTGCGCGCTCCAGCACGGGCGACGCGCCAGATGCCATGGCCGTGGCCTTGGGGTTGGGCCAGCCGTCGCGCGGGGCCACAACGCGCATGCGCGCGCAGCCGAAATTCAGCATCGCGCGCGCGGCCGCGCCGATATTCTCGCCCATTTGCGGGCGCACCAGCACCATAACGGGGGTGGGTGCGTCGAAAAGCTGGTCATCAAGCGGTGTCATGGAACCTCTGGCGGGTGTGGGTGGTGCGCTGCCAATAGCGGGGCAGGGCGCATGCTTCAAGCTGCGCGCGCTTGTTTCCGCCCCGGCCACAGGGTAGAAGCGCAACAGTTCAAGCGAAAGATGCCATCAGCATGCCCGATGACCAGCCCCAGATCTACCTGATAACGCCCCCCACCTTCGAGATTGAAACCTTCCCCCGGATTCTGGCGCGCGTTCTGGACAGCCACCCTGTGGCGTGTTTGCGGCTGGCCCTTGCCACCCGCGATGAAGACACCATTTTGCGCAGCGCGGATGCCTTGCGCGAAATCGCCCATGCGCGCGATATTCCCATCGTCATTGCCGATCATGTGCTGATGGTGGAACGCCTTGGGCTGGACGGGGTGCATTTGTCTGACACCACCAAACCCCTGCGCAAATTGCGCAAGGATATGGGCGCGGATGCGATTATCGGCAGCTTTTGCGGCATATCGCAGCATGACGGCATTAATGCGGGCGAAGCGGGGGCCGATTACATCAGTTTCGGGCCCGTTGGACAGACCGCGCTGGGCGATGGTCAGGTGGCACCCCATGACCTGTTTGAATGGTGGTCGTCGATGATCGAATTGCCGGTTGTTGCCGAAGGGGCCTTGAACCGCGATCTGGTTGCGGGGCTTGCGCCTGTGGTTGATTTCTTTGCCGTGGGCGATGAAATCTGGCGGCAAGACGACCCTGTCGCGGCGCTTATGGACCTGACTGTGCCGCTGCGCTGATTTGCAGGTTATGGCGCGGCAGCATGTGCCGCGTCAAACCCCTGCCGCACAGCAGTTTGTGCCGCGATGGCCAGTTGCTTGCGGTCCGGGAATGCCGCCACTTCCAATTCGGGATGGAACACCAGATCGACCTGTCCGCGCCGCGCCTGCGCCAGCACAACCAGAAGATGCGCGCCAAAATCCATGTTGCCCCACCAGCCATACAGGCGCCTGTCCTGGCCTTGCGGGGGGTGATAGGCCACACTGACCGGCTGGATATGTAGAAACTCCCGCAAGGCAGGGGTAAAGAACGCCTCGAACAAGGTGGATTTGAACGGCAGCACGCGGCGGCTGTCCGAACTGGTGCCTTCGGGAAAAAATAACAGCCGGTGACCCGCGCGCAAGCGGGCCTCGAACAGCAGTTTGTGCAGGGCCGAATCGCGCCTGTTCCTGCGAATGAATACTGTGCCAGTGGCCCGCGCAAGCCAGCCAATACCGGGCCATGCGGCGACTTCATCCTTGGACACGAAATAAACCCTGTCGGCAGCGTTCAGCACGAAAATATCCAGCCATGACGCATGATTGGCCACAATCGCCCCCGGCTTTGTCATGGGCTTGCCTTGAATATTCAGCCGCAACCCGATGATCCGCAGCGCAAGCCGGCATACCCCTTGTGTCAGAAACGGGGTGATGGGGCGGCGCAGGCCGAACAGCGGGCGTTCCAGCAACCGCAAAGCCAGCAGGATGGCCAACCCGCCAAACACCAGCGGCGCCAGCAGGCACAGCCGCACCCCGATGACAGGCCAGCGGGACAGAGGGATCGCAACGCTTGGCGGGGCAATGTCATGTCCCCATGTCATGACGGCAAGCCGGTTTTCAGGTTTAGGCTGCGCGCGGCGCGCGCCATCGCTTTGGTGTCCAGAATCAGGCATATGTCAGTTGTTCGGAACTCATGATCAATGAAGGCCCCGTCCCCCACAACCCCGCCAATACGCAAATACGCCTTGATAAGCGACGGAACCTGCGCCAGCGCGGCTTTGCGGTCCAGTTGGTCGGGCGCAACCATATCCATGCGCTGAAAAACCTTGGCGCGGACCCGCAATTCAGGTGGCGCAAGGTGTCGATGGTGCAGCAGGCTAAGCGGTTGCGCCAGTGCGTGGGGGTCTGTGCCGTGAAAACTGGCCGCGCCGAACAGGATGTCATGGTCATGTCGGGCGACATAGGCGGCGAGCGCGTGCCACATCAGCAGCATTGCAGGGCCGCCGCGATAGTCTATTGCCACGCAGGACCGCCCCAGTTCCAACAATCTGCGCCCGGACGATTTCAGTGCGTGCAGGTCGAATTCGCGGTCACAATAAAAACTGCCAGTTCTGTCAAGCCGGTCATCTGGCAACAAGCGATACGCCCCCACGACATGCGCCCCGTCATCCGGGTTCAGGCGGGTGTCGACCAGCAGAAGATGGTCAAAATGCGGGTCCAGTTCATCGCATTCCAGTTTCCTGGCATGATCGACCAATGGTCCCGTTCCGCCCAGTTCTTCTATGAACACACGGTATCGCAGATGTTGGGCCGCCAGCAGGTCCACGTCGTCGCGCGCAAGGCGCACGACCAAATGTGATGGATCGAACGTCATCAGCCCTCTTTATGTCGGTGCCGCAGCATGCGGGGCGCACGGCATTTATGCAGCGCATAGCCGGGTTGCAAGATTGTATTGTTGCCCGAACACCCTTGAATGCACGCCATGGTTGTGCGAGACGGGCCCCCTTAGAAACTGTATACAACTTCAAGGGTTACCACATCAGCATTAATGACTATTTTACCCTCATCTGGAAAATTGACTGTAACAAGGCTGCCAATACGCGACTGAACCTGCCCAATCCCCCAACCGGGATGTTGGGGGTGACGCACGAACATTCCTGGCTCTAGGATCGAATGACTCATATTAAAAAAGAATACAATGAAGCCCTGCCCTTGGAAAGCCCTGTTGGCGTTCTGGAACTGGCTGAATTGCTGACATCACGCATCTGCCATGACTTGATCAGTCCCTTGGGGGCCATTGGCAACGGGGTTGAACTTATGACCATGGCTGGCGTTGCCGATGGTCCCGAACTGGCATTGATCGCGGAAAGTGTTGCGACGGCAAATGCACGCATTCGCCTGTTTCGCTGCGCCTTGGGCGCGGCAACGCAGGGCCAGACAATCACGACTGCGGAAATCAACACACTTCTGGCAGATTACGGTCGCACCACCCGGCATTGGACCGAATTCGATATCCATCAGGATTTACCACGACAAGACGTCAAGCTGTTGTTGCTGATATTGATGTGTCTGGAAACCGCGCTGCCGTGGGGCGGGGCCGTGCATGTGACCAGATCGGATACTGGATATGCGTTGAGTGCGGAAGCGGATCGCATTCGCTATGACCCCGACCTATGGGCAATTCTGCACAATGCCGCCGCTAAGGATGGGTTGCGCCCGGCGACAGTGCATTTTGTCATGGCCGCGCTGGAATTGCAGCGTCAGGACTGGGTGTTTTCGGTCAATCACTGCGCGCAAACCATAGAATTGGACCTTGCCCGCCGTCGCCCATGACCATGTGGGGGCGGGGGCAGGTGTTGAACTGCGTCAAGACGACAGATTGTGATCGGTGGTTTCCTGCCGAAACCAAAACATGGTCGTGACAGCCCGCCAAAACATGTTACCCTTGTTTCCGCAAAGCTCTTAAGGAGGCGAAGTATAATGAAAAAGCTGTTGATGATTGGTGTTTTGGGGGGCGCGCTGGCCGTGTCCGGGTGCCAGATGACCCAAACCGAACGCTCCATCGTGGGGGGTGTCGCGGGCGCTGCAGGGGGCCTTGCTGTGGGGAACCTGCTTGGCGCGAACACCAACTGGACCATTCTGGCCACAGTTGCGGGCGCTGCTGCAGGCACTTTGCTGGCGCAAAATACCCGCACTGGGCAATGTGCCTACGCGCGCGGTGATGGCACCTATTATGAGGCACCTTGCCCCTGATCCCCGCGCGGCAACACCAGTTGCGATATAAACCAGCCCCGGTCCTGTGGCCGGGGCTGTTTTCATCAGTGCAGCGCGGCGTGCCTTATGCCAGCGGCAAACGCTGCTCTGCCAGTTCTACCCAGAAGCTGCAGCCTGCGGGAATGGCCTCGTCGTTGAAGTCATACTCGGGGTGATGCACGCTGGCTGTGTCGCCATTCCCGACCAGAATATAGGCGCCGGGCCGTTCTTCCAGCATGAAGGCAAAATCCTCGCCGCCCATGACAAGGGGCGCATCATCGCAGCCACCTGATACGCTGCGCGCCGCCATGGCCGCATAGTCGGTTTCGGTGTCGGTGTTCACCATGACCGGATAGCCGCGCATGTAATTGACCTGCGCCCTGGCCCCGAACGCCGCAGTGGTGTGTTCGGCCAGTGCCTTGATGCGCGTTTCGGCCAGGGCGCGCATATCTGCGCTTAGGGTGCGCACAGTGCCGCGCAAGGTCGCGTTCTGGGGAATCACGTTGAACGCCTGCGTGTCCGTCACAAAAGAGGTGACAGAAACCACCATTTCCTTGGTCGGGTCCGCGTTGCGGCTGGCGATTGTCTGCATCGCGGTCACCAGATGGGCGGCAACCACAGTTGTATCAATGCATTCATGGGGTTTGGCGGCATGCCCGCCGCGCCCTTCGATGGTGATTTCGAACTGGTCGGTTGCCGCGAAGAACGCGCCGGGCCGGATGCTGAACTGCCCTACCGGAACACCGGGCCAGTTGTGCATTCCATACACTTCATGAATGCCGAAGCGGTCCATAAGCCCGTCTTCGCACATGGCGCGGCCCCCGCCGCCGCCTTCTTCGGCGGGTTGGAAAATCACCACGACAGTGCCATCAAAACTGCGCGTCTCGGTCAGGTATTTTGCCGCGCCCAGCAGCATGGCCGTATGCCCGTCATGGCCGCAAGCGTGCATCTTGCCAGCTTCTTTCGACGCGTAATCAAGCCCGGTCGCTTCGTGAATCGGCAGCGCATCCATATCGGCGCGCAATCCCACCACGCGCCCCGAATCTGCCTTACGGCCGCGTATGACGCCCACGACGCCGGTGCCGCCGATCCCTTCAACCACCTCATCGCAGCCGAATTCACGCAGCTTTTGTGCGACGATGCCAGCGGTGCGGTGGCATTCATACAGGATTTCGGGGTGGGCGTGGAAATCCCTGCGCCATTCCGTGATTTCCGGCAACAATTCGGCAAAACGGTTCTTTATCGGCATTGCAGCTAGCTCCTTGGATGTGATCGCATTTTGCGCGATTTGGGGCACTGTGCCACAGTATTGGCCCCGCTTCCAGCAATCCCCCCCAAAAGAATTTTCCGCCTCACAACTCGTTTACAAAATCATCAATCCGGTAGCCCTGCAGATACAAAAGCGCTGTCAGATCGCCATGATTGATCCGCAGGTCGCACTGCGCGGCGACAGCCGGTTTTGCATGCAGCGCCACGCCTGCGCCCGCGCGTGCCAGCATGCCCAGATCATTGGCCCCGTCGCCAACGGCAATCACATCACTGGCCTGCAGGCCCAATCGCGCGGAAATCTCCTCCAGCGCCGCAATCTTGGCATCGCGCCCCAGAATCGGCTCGGCCACAGTGCCGTTCAGTTTACCCCCTTCGACCAGCAGCGTGTTGGCGCGGTTTTCATCAAACCCCAAAGCCTGGGCCACATGCGTGGTGAAGGCCGTGAACCCGCCTGACACCAGAACGGCATATCCGCCGCGCGCCTTCATCGTGGCGATCAATTCACGCCCGCCGGGGGTGAAGGTGATGCGCGTTTCCAGCACCTTGGCGATAACGCTTTCATCCAAGCCCTTCAGCAAGGCCACACGTTCGCGCAAGGCATCTTCAAACTGCAGTTCGCCATTCATGGCGCGTGCGGTAATTCCAGCGACATAGGCGCCCACGCCGGCTTCATCTGCCAGTTCGTCGATGCATTCCTGTTCAATCATCGTGCTGTCCATATCGGCAAGCAGCATATGTTTTTGCCGCCCCTTCATGGTTTGAATTGCCAGATCAATGCCTTGGCCCTGTAATTCCTGCCAGACCTGCCATTGGTTGTCCGGGCGCGTTTCCAGCGGAAATTCGGCGGCAACACCGGGGTTTAACCATTCAGCCACACCGCCGCCCCATGCATCGCGCAGGGATTCGACAGTGGCAGCGTCAAGCGAGGGATTGGCAGGGTTGGTCAGCAGTGTGGCGACATACATGGGGCAAGTTTCCGATCGTGGACAAGCAGCGTCGTTTTTCTGTGGTCAAGCGGCGCTCTAGAGCAATTTTGCCTCTTGTGCCAGTGGGGATTGGTCCGTAATGCCGTTCGTGGGACACCCTTCCCCAACGAAGGGCATTATATCTGGAAGGATACCATGACTATACCTGCACAACCGGCAACGCGCCCGGCGAACCCGCGTTTTTCTTCTGGCCCCTGTGCCAAAATCCCCACATTCGCACTGGAAAAACTGGCTGACGCCCCTTTGGGCCGGTCGCACCGTGCCGCCGTGGGCAAGTCCAAGCTGAAAGCGGCCATTGACGGCACGCGCGACATTCTGGGCATTCCCGCTGACTACCGCATCGGCATTGTGCCTGCATCCGACACGGGTGCAGTTGAAATGGCCATGTGGTCCATGCTGGGCGCGCGCAAGGCCACGATGGTGGCATGGGAAAGTTTTGGTGCGGGCTGGGTCACGGATGTGGTCAAGCAGTTGAAAATCGACGCTGATGTGAAAACCGCCGAGTATGGCCAGATCGTGGACATGGCCAGCCTGGATTATGACACTGACGTGGTGTTCACCTGGAACGGCACGACATCTGGCGTGCGGGTGCCCAATGGTGACGCCATCCCCACAGACCGCAAGGGCCTGACGATTTGTGATGCGACATCAGCCGCGTTTGCGATGGACCTGCCTTGGGACAAGCTGGATGTGGTGACTTTCAGCTGGCAAAAGGTGATGGGTGGTGAGGCGGCGCATGGCATGCTGGTTCTTAGCCCGCGCGCGGTGGAACGGCTGGAAAGCTACACCCCCGCATGGCCCCTGCCAAAGATTTTCCGCATGACCAAGGGCGGCAAACTGATTGAAGGTATCTTCAAGGGCGAAACCATAAACACCCCCTCCATGCTGGCGGTGGAAGATTACCTGCTTGCGCTGGACTGGGCGCAAGACATTGGCGGGCTGCCTGCCCTGATTGCGCGCTGCGATGCGAATGCAGGCGTGATTTCGCAGTTTTGCGCGGCCAATGACTGGATTGCCAATCTGGCCGAAGACCCCGCAACCGCATCCACAACATCAGTCTGCCTGAAATTCACCGACCCCGCGATTGCCGACGGCGCGGCTTTTGCCAAAGCGGTGGCCAAACGGCTGGAGGCCGAGGGCGTTGCGCTGGATATCGGCGCCTACCGCGATGCGCCAGCGGGCCTGCGCATCTGGTGCGGGGCCACGGTTGAAAAAAGCGATCTGGACGCGCTGATGCCATGGCTGGACTGGGCCTATCACACGGAACGTGCGGCGCTGACAGCGCCTGCATAAGCCTGACATCGTGGCGGGCGCGTCCCGCCGCATTCCCCACTGAACATTCCCTTATTCAAGGAGCCACGAACCATGGCACCCAAAGTTCTCGTATCTGACAAACTGTCTGAAACCGCTGTGCAAATTTTCCGTGACCGCGGCATTGATGTGACGTTTGACCCGTCCATCGGCAAGGACAAGGACAAACTGCTGGCCGTTATTGGTGATTATGACGGGCTGGCCATCCGGTCCGCCACCAAAGTGACCGAGAAAATTCTTGAAGCGGCAACCAACCTGAAGGTGATTGGCCGTGCCGGTATCGGGGTTGACAATGTCGACATTCCTGCCGCGTCGAAAAAAGGTGTGATCGTGATGAACACGCCTTTCGGCAACTCTGTCACCACGGCGGAACACGCGATTTCGCTGATGATGGCCGTGGCACGCCAGATACCGGAAGCCAGCGCATCCACCCATGCCGGAAAATGGGAAAAATCCCGTTTCATGGGCGTTGAACTGACGGCCAAGACACTGGGCGTTATCGGCGCGGGCAATATTGGCGGCATCGTGTGCGACCGCGCGCTGGGCCTGCGCATGAAGGTTGTGGCCTATGACCCCTTCCTGAGCGAGGAACGCGCCACCAAACTGGGTGTCACCAAGGTGGAGCTGGATGAGTTGCTGGCGCGCGCCGATTTCATTACCCTGCATGTCCCGCTGACCGACAAGACCCGCAATATCCTGTCTGCCGAAAACCTGGCGAAAACCAAGAAAGGCGTGCGCATTGTGAACTGTGCCCGTGGCGGTCTGGTGGATGAAGCTGCGCTGGCCGAAGCGCTGAAATCCGGCCATGTTGCCGGGGCGGGGTTTGATGTGTTCGAAGTGGAACCCGCCACCGACAGCCCGCTGTTCAACCTGCCCAATGTTGTTGTCACCCCCCATCTGGGGGCCAGCACCACCGAAGCACAGGAAAACGTGGCCCTGCAAGTCGCGGAACAAATGTCGGATTATCTGCTGTCAGGGGCCGTGCAAAACGCGCTGAACATGCCCTCGGTCACCGCGGAAGAAGCGCGCGTGATGGGGCCGTGGGTCAAGCTGGCCAGCCATCTGGGCGCTTTCGCGGGCCAGCTGACGGATGAACCGATTCAGGCAATCAACATTCTGTATGACGGCGCCGTGTCAGAAATGAACCTTGACGCGCTGGGATGTGCGGCGATTGCCGGTATCATGAAGGCCACCAACCCCGATGTGAACATGGTGTCCGCGCCCGTCGTGGCCAAGGAACGCGGCGTCAAGATTTCGCGCACCACGCAGGCAAAATCAGGCGTATTTGACGCCTATATCAAGCTGACCGTTGTGACCGAAGGGCGCGAACGTTCCATCGCAGGCACAGTGTTTTCCGATGGCAAGCCGCGCTTCATCCAGATCAAGGGCATTACCCTTGATGCCGAGGTGGGCGAGCATATGCTCTATACCACCAATGACGATGTGCCCGGCATTATCGGCACGCTGGGCCAGACCATGGGCGAAAATGGCGTTAATATCGCAAACTTCACCCTTGGCCGTTCCGATGCGGGACGCGACGCGATTGCGCTGTTGTATCTGGATGCGCCCGCGCCCGATGCGGTGCTGAACAAGCTGCGCGCAACCGGATTGTTCCGTCAGGTGCGCCCGCTGGCATTTGATGTAGGCTGATTGTGAAAATCATCATTGCGGGGCTTGACCCGCGATGATTGCCCCTGTTCCTTGTCCGCGCGCAGGAACAGGGGTTTTTTATGCGAAGCTACGCTATTGGCGATATTCACGGGCAGGTCACGCTGCTGCAACAGGCGCATGCCTTGATTGACCGTGACCGCAAGGCCTGCCGCGACATGGATGCGCCGGTTATCCATCTGGGTGATCTGGTGGACAGGGGGCCAGACAGTGCCGGTGTTATCCGTTTGCTGCGCGAAGGCGTCAGTGGTGGTGCGCCCTGGGTTGTGCTGAAGGGCAACCATGACCGGCTTTTTACCCGTTTCCTGACCGATGCGGGCTGGCGTGACCCCAATATCCGCGATGGGCTGACCTATTTGCACCCGCTGATTGGCGGGGCGCAAACGCTTATGTCATATGGTCTGTATCGTCCGACATCATTTCACATCAAGACTGTGCGCGCCAGTGCGCTGGCGCAAGTGCCGCCCGAAGACATTGCCTTTCTGGAAGCGTGCCCGCTGATGTATCGTCAGGGCGACACCTTGTTTGTGCATGCGGGCATTCGCCCCGGTGTGCCCTTGTCGCAACAGGCCGAACAGGACCTTTTGTGGATACGCGACCCGTTCCTGATGGACACCCGCGATCATGGCCCGCTGATTGTGCATGGCCACACGGCAATTCCCCAGCCGCTGCATTACCGCAACAGGGTCAATCTTGACAGCCGCGCAGGCTATGGCGGGCCGCTAAGCGTTGCCGTGTTCGAGGGGCGACACGTGTTCATCTTGACAGAATCCGGGCGGGTGCCCCTTCTGCCACGATAGAAGTCATTTCAACAACTTCCCCAATCTTGGTTAAACAGGGGTTAATTTTTTTCAAAATTGTAACCTATAGTTGTGCGAGCCGCTGCGAATCAATTTCGTCAACTGCTGCAAAGACCAAATAGGGGACAATACCAATGCTGCATAAACTTGATTTCTCTCAGAACACGTCCGTTTCAGAAGGTTATTTTCTTGATAGTTTATTGGGGCTGTATCTGGGCAATGCGGCGCGGGCCGTGTTTGCCCGTGGCCGGATCGTCACATTGACCGCAGGGCAGGCGCTGCCTGTCCAATCGTCCGAGACATTGTGTATTCTGCTTCAGGGTGTGTTGACACATGATCATGGCTGGCTAAGCCCGGGCTGCCATTTCAGCGACATTGCGCACCCCTTGGCGGTAAAAGATGCGCAGGCGCTTATCTGGGTGTTGGACATGGCCGATGCGGGCTGGCTGGACCCCCAAACCGCCCATCTGCGGGCGGCACTGGACGGGGCGCTGCAATCTTGCGCGCGCGCCATTGCAGGGGCAACCCCGCCCCGGAACCTGCCAGACCCTGAAACGCTGTGCGATGTGACCCATCCCGCCATTCGTCGAACGGCCGCGCGCCTGTTGCGCACCACCGAAGAAGCCACTGCGCAAGCGGTGTTTGCGTTTGTTCAGGCCATGCCCTACCGGTTCGGGAACTGGCAGGAACGCGCATCGGACACGCTGGCGCGCGGGTCCGGCATGTGCACCACGAAGGCCAATCTGCAGGTGGCCTTGATGCGGGCTTGCGGGCTGGAAGCGGGCTTTGCCGAAGTGCCCATGGAAATGAGCGTTCTGGGCAAGCTGATGCCGGATGCATGGTTGCCCATGATGCGCCCGAGAGTGCGGCATTATTTCGGCGCGGTCAAACTGGGGGGGCGCTGGCATGCGGCGGACTCGTCTTATAACGACGACAGCATGCGCATCTATCTGGAACAGATTCCGGGCTTTGATTTCCTTTTGCCCGCGCGCATTGGCACCGGCACACCCTACAGCCCGGCGCATTCTCATGATGGGCTGGACATGTTCGACATTGCGGTTGTGCCCCATCTGAATGATGAGATGAGCAAGAAAAGCCGCTTTTCCCCAATGCAGTTCGAAGCCTTGAACACACGGCTGGATCGTGCGCAAGGATGCTGGCAAAAATGGCTCGCGGCAGATCATCCTGACCTGCAGGGCGATGACCAACAAGGTGGACGCGTTGCATGAATTTGTTTGACTGGGATTTTTCCGCGCCAACCCCCAGTGAGTTGGGCGACCACGATGTGCCCCCGGCTTCGGGGCGGTTAGCGGGCAAGCGGGTGGCGCTACTGGTCACCGGCGGCATAGCGGCCATGAAAACCCCGCAAATCGCGCGGGGGTTGCGTCGCCATGGTGCCGATGTGGTGGCCTTCGTCAGTGCCGATGCGTTGCGCTATGTCGCGCGGGAAGCGCTGGAATGGGCCTGTCTGGGGCAGGTGGTGGACGGGCTGACCTGGCGGGCGGAACATTTGTCTGATGATGCGCCTTTCGATGCGTATCTGGTGGCCCCTGCCACCCATAACACCATCGCCAAGATGGCCGCGGGCATTGGCGACACGCTGGTGACCTCGGCATTGATTTCGGCATTGGGCCGGATGGAGCAGGGGCGCGCGCGTGTTCTGGTCGCGCCCACCATGCACGGGTCCATGCATAACAGCCAGCTTGTGGAAAATTCCCGTAAACTGGCGGCGCAGGGAGTGCAGTTCATTGCCCCGCGCAACGCCTATGGCAAGCACAATCTGCCCGATACTGCCGTTTTGTGCACGGCAGTGGGGCGGGCGCTGTCCACATCTGCGCTGCGCGGCAAGCGTATCATGGTGACGGCAGGGCCAACGCCTGTGCCCATTGACGGTGTGCGCCGCATCGTCAACCGGTTTCGCGGCAGGCTGGGCGCGGATATTGCGGACGAACTGACATGGCGCGGGGCTGATGCGGAATTGCTGCTGGGTGACGGGGCGTGGCGACCATCCGCGCCCATGAAACTGGCCATTGCGCGCACCTATGACGATTACCGCGATATGGTTCTGGACCGTGTAGGGCAGGGGCTGTTCGCGGGCGTGTTTTCCGCAGGCGTCGCCGATTACCGGCCCAAACAGGTGGTGGATGGCAAGATCGTGTCCGGCGCGGATGAATACCCGCTGATGCTGGCCCCCACTGAAAAGGTGATCGATCTGGCCATGGCGGCAAGTCCGCAGATGCATACAGTCGCGTTCAAATATCTGGAAAAAGTCACCGAGGAGGAGTTGATTCGTGTGGCGACCAAACGGCTGGACCGTGCGGGCCTTGTGGTGGCCACGCGCGGCGAAGACGCGCGCGGGCGCGAACAACGCGCGCTGATGGTGCGCAAAGACGGGGTGTCTCCGGTGGACGGCAAGGCACGGATTGCAAGCGCGGTTGCCGATTACCTTGAAGGGCTGGCCAGTTCGCCGCGCCAACAGTTGGCCGCCGAATAGCTGCGCGCGGAACGCGGGTCCGTTCCT
>NZ_JBQTCF010000027.1:0-62212 GCF_052379845.1 Roseinatronobacter sp. NSM
GTCTTGTATGTCAGTTGTCTTGGTGTGTGCGCCGCAATGCGCTGCGCGTTACAGCAGGCCGCGCCCGGCAAGATTGCGCATCAACGCGCTTGTTCCGAACGTCCAACGCGGCGCTTTGGTTGAACACATAACAGTGTTGATCAGATTACCCAAGCCCGCTGCCGAAATTGTCACGCGGTCGCCCATATGATGCGTGAAACCTGCACCTTTTGCGCCACGATCGGCCACGGGGGCAAACATTGTGCCCAGATACAGCATGAACCCGTCAGGGTATTGATGATGCGCCCCGCAGGTTTGCGCGGCCAGATCCACCGGGTCGCGGCTGATTTCACGCATGGAGGAATGCCCCGACAACTGGAACCCGTCCACCCCGTCAATGGTCATGACAAGTTCTGCGCGGCGTATGTCATCCAGCCCGAAGCGGCCATCAAACAGCCGGATAAAGGGGCCAAGCGCGGCGGAGGCGTTGTTGTCCTTGGCCTTGCCGAGCAGCAGCGCCGAGCGCCCCTCAATGTCGCGCAGGTTGACGTCATTGCCAAGGCACGCGCCCAGAATGCGCCCGTCGGACGCGCAGGCCAGCACGATTTCGGGTTCGGGGTTGTTCCAGCTGCTGGATGGGTGCAGGCCCACAGCCGCGCCGTGCCCGACCGCAGACATGGGCTGCGATTTGGTGAACACTTCGGCGTCGGGGCCAATGCCCACTTCCAGATATTGCGACCACAGGTTTTCGGCCTGCAACACGGATTTCACACGCACCGCTTCCGGCGATCCGGGCACAAGGTCGCGCAGGCTGTCGCCGATAACGCCCGATACCTTGGTGCGGATTGCGTCGGCGCGCGCGGCATCACCGCCAGCGCGTTCTTCGATCACCCGTTCCAACATGGACCGCGCGAAGGTCACGCCGCAAGCCTTGACCGCTTGCAGGTCGCAGGGCGCCAGTAGCCGCAGGTCGTTTTCACCGGCATCGGGGTGGCTGGCGCTGTTCAGGTCGTCCAGCGTGCAAACTGGCGTGCCGGGGGTGTTGTGCACATGCGCCAGCGGGTCGGGCAGTTCCAGAAGGTCGCGCATGGTGGGCGCGGCTTTGGTGGTGATGTCGATGATCTGGCCTGCGCGCAGGGCAACCACGCTGGGGCCGATATCAGGCCGCCAAATGCGGCCGATATACATGCCGGCATCGTCCAGGTTCTGGTCGTGTGTCATATTAATGGGGTCTTTCTGGGTCAGTGATTGTCGCGCGGCAGGTCATGGCGGATGCGCTGATAGGCGGTGGCCAGTTCCAGACAGCCGCCATCGGCCAGTTGGCCCACATGGGTGCGGTAGATTTCCTGCCATGGTGTCTGATGGTGGAGTTTGGGTGCGGTCCAGCCGTCGCGGCGGGCCTGCCATTCGGCAGGGTCCACCAGCGCATCCAGACGGCTGGCGTTCAGGTCCAGCCGCACGCGGTCGCCGGTTTGCAACAGCGCAAGCCCGCCGCCCACCACTGATTCAGGGCTGGCATTCAGGATGGAAGGGGATTCCGATGTGCCCGATTGCCGCCCGTCGCCCACGGTGGGCAAATGGTTTACGCCCGCGCGCAGCAGCGCGTCAGGCGGCTGCATGTTCACCACCTCGGCGGAACCGGGATAGCCCACGCAACCCACGCCGCGAATGAACAGGATGGTTTCTTCATCAATGCCAAGGGCGGGGTCGTTGATGCGGTCGTGGTAATCCTCGGGTCCTTCAAACACCACGGCGCGCGCTTCAAAAATGCCTTCCTGCCCCGGTTTGGACAGGAACCGCGCGCGAAAATCGGGCGAGATGACGGATGTTTTCATCAGCGCCGAATCAAACAGATTGCCCGACAGCACCAGAAAGCCCGCGTTCTCGCGCAAGGGCGCGCTGACAGGCAGAATAACGTCCGTATCAAGGCTGGCCCAATTGCCCAAAGCTGCGCCCATGGTGGCCCCGCTGGCGGTCATGGCGCCATCATGCAACAGCCCTGCCTTGCGCAACTCGCCCATCACGGCGGGCACACCGCCAGCGCGGAAGAAACTTTCGCCCAGATATTTGCCCGCAGGTTGCATATTGACCAGCAGCGGCACGTTGAACCCGATTTTCTGCCAGTCACTGACATGCAGTTCCACCCC
Source organism: Roseinatronobacter sp. NSM (assembly GCF_052379845.1). Classification (NCBI taxonomy): domain Bacteria; kingdom Pseudomonadati; phylum Pseudomonadota; class Alphaproteobacteria; order Rhodobacterales; family Paracoccaceae; genus Roseinatronobacter; species Roseinatronobacter sp. NSM. The sequence goes on from NZ_JBQTCF010000027.1 coordinate 2,127, forward strand.
CGCATGGCGGGCGATGGCCTGCAAATGCGGCGGCGCATTGGTGGACCCGCCAATGGCGGAATTCACGATAATGGCGTTTTCAAACGCTTCGCGCGTCATAATATCGGACGGTTTCAGGTCTTCATGCACCATGGCCACAATGCGCCGACCCGTTTCATAGGCCATGGCCATGCGTTCGCGGAAGGGCGCGGGAATGGCGGAACTGCCGGTCAGGGTCATGCCAAGTGCTTCGGCCATGGCGTTCATGGTGCTGGCCGTGCCCATGGTATTGCAATGCCCAAGGCTGGGCGCGGAGGCGCACACGCGCGAGATGAATTCATCATACTCGATTTTGCCCTCGCTAAGCAGGCGGCGGCTTTCCCACACAATTGTGCCCGATCCCGCGCGCTTGCCCTGCCACCAGCCGTCCAGCATTGGCCCGCCATTCAACGCAATCGCAGGCAGGTCCACAGTTGCCGCGCCCATCAGCATGGCGGGTGTGGTCTTGTCGCAGCCGGTGGTCAGCACCACCCCGTCAATAGGGTAGCCATGCAGCACCTCGACCAGTGACAGATAGGCAAGGTTGCGGTCCAGCGCAGCAGTCGGGCGTTTGCCGGTTTCCTGAATGGGATGGACCGGAAATTCCATTGGAATCCCGCCTGCGTCGCGGATGCCTGCCTTGATGCGGTCCATCAGGAACACATGAATCTTGTTGCATGGCGCAAGGTCGCTGCCGGTTTGTGCAATGCCAATGACAGGGCGTTCGCCCTGCAATTCGGCGCGGGTGTATTCCTGGTTCAGATAGCGTTCCAGATACAGCGCGGTCATGCCGGGGTTGTTGGGATTGTCAAACCATTCCTGTGAACGGAACTTCTTGTGGGCGCGAGTGTCAGACATGTTGGTTTTGCCTTTTGGGATTGGGTCGGTCGGGCATTCGGATTGGCTGTTCAAGGCCAGCGTAATCCGCGCGAATGGGAAAAAACGACAGTTGCGCGCGGGGTTTACATTGTGCCCCCCTTGGGTTGCCGCAATGTGCTGTTTCGGACGATCAGATCATAGCCTGCATCAATGATGCGCTTTTGTGGCGGGGTGCCGTGCAACTGGTTAATTATCATGTTAACGGCTTGCAAGCCTGTTTCATAGCGATGTGTCCGCACTGATGTGATGGTGGGCACCGAACACGACACCACATCCAGATCATTGAAACCCACAATGCCCATCTGTTCGGGCACCCGCAAACCACGCCGCTGGCATTCAAACAAGACCCCCAATGCCACGTCGTCATTGTTGCAAAACACGGCATCCGCATCCGGGGCGCTGGCCAGCAAATCCGCCATCAGCTGGCTGCCAACCGAATAGGCGCTGGGATGTGGCGTGGTGACAACAAGCGCATCATCCGACAGGCCATGTGCGGACATGATGTCATTATACCCCGCAAGGCGGCGTTGCGCGCGCGGGTCCATGCGCGCGCCCAAAAACCCGATTCGGCGATACCCCTGTTCGATAAGGTGGCGCACGGCTGCGCGTCCTGCATCCTGCTGGTCGCACCCGATCATCATGTCCACCGGGTCCGGGCCGGTTTCCATGACCTGCACGACAGGGCAATCCATCTGTTCCAGCAGGCGGCGCGCATCGGGGGATTGGTCGATCCCGGCCACAATCATTCCGGCAGGGCGCTGGGTTGCCAGAACGCGCAACAGGTCTTCTTCGCGCGATAACTTGTAACGTGTGTTCACAAACTGGGGGGTGTAGGTCGTCCCCTCCACACCATCCATGACGCCGCGCAGCAATTCGGCAAATATCTGGTTGGTCAGGGACGGAATAACCACGCCGATAAGCCGCGAACGTGCCGACGCAAGCGCCTGTGCCGCCGGGTTGGGCACATAGCCCAGCGACTGGACAGCGGCGGCCACCTTGTCGCGGGTGTCTTGTGACACCAGTTCCGGCTGACGCAGGGCGCGGGACACAGTGACAACGCTTACATTTGCATGCAGCGCCACATCAGACAGCTTCATCGCTTTATTTTTTGTGGTTTTGTCCTTCATTGGGGCATGCCTGCGTCCAAATATCTGTAATTGGCGTTTGACAATGATATACGCTTTCATTTAGGAAATCACAACCGCTTTATGGTCATGATGATCGGCGGTTGCGCCAACCGGGAGGGGCTTGTGAAGCATTTGGCACGAATTGAACTGCTGGCGGTCCGGCTGGGGGAATTTGCACTTGTGGCGCTGCTGGCGGGTATGACCGTCATGGTGTTTGGTAATGTCGTTCTGCGCTACGGGTTCAACAGCGGCTGGAACTTTTCGGAAGAAATGTCGCGCTATTTCTTTGTCTGGCTGACCTTCATCGGGGCTATTCTGGCGTTCCGTGAATATAACCATATCGGGGTTGAAACCGTGGTGCGCATGTTCGGGCCGGTGGGGCGGCGGGTGTGTCTGGCGCTGACCAATCTTGTCATCCTGACCTGTGCGGCTGTGCTGTTCTGGGGCACCTGGGTTCAGCACCCGATCAATGCGTCCATGAATGCGGCCGTGATTGGCCTGTCGATGATCTGGGTTTACGGGATTACCTATGTCACGGGGGCGTGCATTGCGCTGATTGCGTTTCTGCGCATGGTGCGCGCGATCTTCGGCTTGACGCCGACGGATGAAATGGCGCGCTTCACCGGCGATTTTGACCTGCTCGACCAGAAGGAGAAGCGTTAATGGTTCTTCTGGTTTTTCTGGGAACGCTGTTTTTCGGGCTTGCGCTGGGGGTTCCGGTCGCTTTTGCGCTGATGTTCTGCGCGGTCGTTTTGATGACATGGATGGGGCTGTTCAACCCCCAGATCATCAGCCAGCAAATGGTGACGGGCGCCAATTCCTTTACGCTGCTGGCAATTCCGTTCTTCCTGCTGGCGGGCGAATTGATGAATGCAGGCGGGTTGTCCAAACGGATTGTGGCGTTTGCCGTGGCCTGTGTGGGGCATATTCGCGGGGGGCTGGGGATTGTGGCGATCATCGCGGCGGTGGTGATGGCCTCGCTTTCAGGGTCTGCGGCGGCGGATTCGGCGGCCTTGGCGGCAATCCTGATCCCGATGATGCGCGAGGCGGGCTATAACGTGCCGCGCGCAGCGGGTTTGATGGCGGCGGGCGGGGTGATTGCGCCCGTCATTCCCCCGTCTATTGCGTTCATCATCTTCGGGGTTGCGGCCAATGTGTCGATTACGGCGCTGTTCATGGGCGGCATTGTGCCCGGTATCATGATGGCCGCATCGCTGATTATCGCATGGCTGATTGTTGCGCGGCGCGAAAATGTCAAACCCCTGCCGCGCGCCACTGGCCGCGAGCGGTTGCGCGCCACGGCAGCGGCGGGCTGGGCATTGATGATGCCTGTCATCATTTTGGGCGGTATCCGCTTTGGCATTTTCACCCCTACCGAAGCGGCCGTGATTGCGGCAGTTTATGCGCTGTTTGTGGGGATGTTCGTCTACCGCGAATTGAAAGTGGCGCATTTGTATCATGTGCTGCTGAATGCGGCCAAAACGACATCTGTTGTGTTGTTTCTGGTTGCGGCGGCCCTGGTTACGTCCTGGCTGATCACGCGGGCGAATATTCCGGCAGAAATTACACGCTTCCTGTCGCCGGTGCTGGATAACCCCAAAATGCTGATGCTGGTGATTGTGTTGTTGGTGCTGGTGGTTGGCACAGTGCTGGACCTGGCGCCCACGATCCTGATTCTGGTGCCGGTGTTGATGCCCGTCATTCGCGCAGCGGGAATTGACCCGGTGTATTTCGGGATCATTTTCGTGATGACCACTTGTGTGGGGCTTCTGACCCCGCCGGTGGGTGTTGTTCTGAACGTGGTCAGTGGCGTGGCGCGCGTGCCCTTGGGCAAGGTGATTTGGGGTGTCTTGCCCTTCCTTGCGGCCCAGGTGGGTGTGCTGATGGTGCTGATTGCGTTTCCCGAACTTGTTCTGGTGCCGCTGCAATGGCTGCGCTGAGAAGAAGAAACCTGTTTTCAATCTGGGAGGAAAGACCATGAAAACCCTGACCAAACTAACCCTGACAACGGCGCTTGTTGCAGGTGTGGCGCTGCCCGCGCTGGCAGATATCAGCACGCGCACCATTACAGTGTCCAACGGCGTGGCGGAAACCCACCCGGTGGGTGACGGGATCAACGCGATGCGCGCGTGTATCGATGAGCGCACCGACGGGGCGTGGACGCTGAACGCATTCTGGTCCTCGGCGCTTGGTGATGACCTGACGGCCACACAGGCGCTGCGCTCGGGCACACAGGAAATGGTGGTCACGTCTTCGTCGCCGCTGGTCGGTATTGAACCGGCGCTGGGGGTTTTTGACCTGCCGTTCCTGTTTTCCAGCGCAGAAGAAGCCGACGCCATTCTTGACGGTGCTTTCGGGGACTATATCGCAGAAAAGATGGAAGATTCCGGCCTTGTGAACCTGGCCTACTGGGAAAACGGGTTCCGCAACCTGACCAACTCGGTGCGCCCCATCACCCGCCTGGAAGATTTTGACGGAATGCGCGTGCGCGTGATGCAAAACAACATCTTCCTTGATACGTTCCAGGCGCTTGGCACCAATGCCACGCCCATGGCCTTTGGCGAAGTGTTCACCGCGCTGGAAACCCGCGCGATCGACGCACAGGAAAACCCCTATGTGACGATCGACACCTCCAAATTCTATGAGGTGCAGGGCTATCTGTCGGCCACGCAGCATGCCTATACACCGTTTATGGTGCTGTTCTCTGGTCCGATCTTCAACACATATTCGGAAACCGAACAGACCATCTTGCGTGAATGCGCTGTGGTGGGCCGTGATGTCCAGCGCCGTGTCGGGCGCGAATTGTCGGACGTGTCGCTGAACAATGTGCAGGAAGCGGGCATGGCGTTCAACGAGTTGGACGGCGCAGAACTGAACCGCATTCGGGCCGCTGTGGAAGGTGTGTATGAAAAACACGCCGAAACAATCGGCGTCGAGGTGATCGACATGATGCAGGCAGAGCTTGCCAAACTGCGCGGCGAATAAGCCTTGAAACCGGTATGCGGGGGCCACGGTCCCCGCATGTTGCTATTGCCACTTTTCCCGAAATGAAGTGATGCGATGATGCGCATGAACCCGACCCTTGCAGGTCTGGCCCTGATGTTGCTTGGCATGTTCCTGTTTGCGTCCAACGACGCGCTGGGGAAATGGCTGGTCAGCAGCTATTCGGTGGGTCAGGTGCTGGCGATCCGCAGTCTTGCGGCTTTGGCAGTGTTGTTGCCGTTTCTGTATGCGTTCGGGTTTCGCAAGCTGTTTCATGTGGACCGGCCTGCGGTGCAATTTGCCCGCGTGGTGCTGTCCACGGCAGAAGTGTTCTGCTTCTATTTCGCGGTGCGCCATATGCCGCTTGCCGACACAATGACCTTCTGGTTGGCGGCGCCTATTTATGTTGCGGTGCTGTCGCCGCTGTTGCTGCGCGAGTCTGTCAGCCCGTTGCGTTGGGCGGCGGTGGTGTTCGGGTTTGTGGGCGTGTTGATCGCGCTGAAACCCAGTGGCGAGGGGGCAGGGATGGCCACACTTGTGGCCATCATAGGGTCGCTGTGTTTTGCGCTGATGATGATTACAGGGCGCTATTTGCGTGGCACGCCCGACATGACGCTGGTGTTCTGGCAGTTGGTTGGCGCAGGTGTCGCAGGTGTTATTGCAGCCCCTGTGGGCTGGTCCATGCCGGGGGCGTTTGACTGGGGCTTACTGGCGCTTGTGGGTGTGGTGGCAATGGGGGCGCATCTGTGCGTGAACCGCGCCCTGAAGCTGGCCGATGCCGCGCTGATTGCGCCGTTGCAATATACATTGCTGCTATGGGCCGTAATCCTGGGCTGGATATTCTTTGGGGATATTCCGCGTTTCGCCATGTTGATGGGGGCGGTGGTGATTATGCTGTCCGGTCTGGTGCTGGTGCTGCCTGAACAGCGCATCAAGGCCGCATTTTTGCAGCGCTGGCGCAAGGAAAAAGCCCCCTGACCACGCGCGCGGTCAAGGGGCATTTGTGTCGGCACCTGTAGCGGGGGTTATTTGCCCCAGCGCAGGGCAATCAGGTCCAGTTCGCGCGACAATTGCAACAGGCGGTCTTCGGTGCGCGGGCTTAGCGGTTTCAGCGGGTGGCGCACATGGTCCGACCGGATGACGCCGCCATGTTTCATGACAGTCTTGGCCGCGCGCAACCCGCATTGGCGGTTTTCATGATTGATCAGCGGCAGGCACAGTTTCCATTGCGCCAAGGCCGCATCCACCGCGCCATCCAGATACTGCGTCACAATGGGCCGGATATGTTCGGGCAGAAGTGCGGATGTCATGGTGCCTGTGCAACCCGCATCCAGATCAGCCAGCAATGTGACCGCTTCTTCGCCGTCAAAGGGGCCGAGAATATCCTTGCCGCCCGTTTCAATCAACGCTGCCAGCTTGTCGGCCGCAAACGGCATTTCCAGCTTGAAATAGCTGACCTGTTCCAACTCGCGGGCCATGCGGGCCAGAAACGGCACCGATAGCTGACACCCCGACAAGGGCGCGTCCTGCACCATGATGGGAATGGTGATGGCGTCTGACACGGCCTTGAAATGTTCAAATATCATCCCCTCGGTGGGGACCAGCCCGACCCCGTGATAGGGGGGCATCATCATCACCATGGCCGCCCCCATGGCCTGCGCGGCGCGCGCGCGCGCCACCACAAGATTGGTGGAAAAATGGCTGATGGTCACAATAACCGGCACCCGCCCCGCGACATGTTCCAGTGACACGCGCATCATGGCGGTGCGTTCGTCATCGGACAGGACAAACTGTTCGGAATAATTCGCCAGAATGCAAATCGCATCAACACCTTGATCAATCATGCAATCCAGCACGCGGCGCATGCCGTCATGGTCCAGACTGCCATCATCAAGAAACGGGGTGGGGGCTACGGGCAGAATACCCTTGAGGGGGGTTTGCATGTGGGGGTCCTTAGAAATGGAAAGGGTCAACACTGACGCGCGCGCCAGTCATGAAGGCATCGGCCACCAGTGTCAGCGGGCGCATGTCCATGTCAGACGCGCCCGCGCGCACAAGCTGCGCCATGCGTTGATACAGGCGCGGATATTCGCCCGACAGCGCATCGGTGGGGGCATTCTGGGGCGTTCCATCCACCACCATACGCGCGCCGCCATCATGCAATTCCAGCGTGCCTTGGTCCGTTTCAAGCGCGATGGACCATGTTTGCGGACCGGTCTGGCGCCAGTCGAAATCGGCGCTGATATTGTTGCTGAAGTCCAGTTGTGCGGCAATCGGCATCTGGCGGTTTTGCGGCACTTCCAGTGTAGCGGCGCGCAGATGCACCGTGCAGGGCAGAATTTCGGTCAGGATGGACAGCGCGTTTATGCCGGGGTCAAACACGCCCATGCCGCCTGCGTCGAACACCCAGTCCTGGCCGGGGTGCCATTTGCGCACATCCTCGCGCCATGTAATGCGCCCGGATCGCACAATCTTGTCGGTCAGCCATGCTTTTGCGGGGGCAACCATCGCGGCCTCGCGGCTGTGCCATGTGGCGAACACGCCAAGGCGTGCATTCTGGGCCATGGCCTGCAAGGTGGCGCATTCCGACAGCGTGGCACCGGGGGGTTTTTCCAGCATGACATAGCGCCCGGCCTGCAAGGCTTTCGCGGCCAGATCAAACCGCGGCGCGGGCGGCACACACAGTGAAATTACGCGGATGTCACTGCGCGCGGCCAGCATGGCGTCCAGATCGCGCCATGCTTCCACCCCGTCAACGCTGCCATGGCGCGACACAGTTGCGGCCAGTTCCCAATCGGGGGATGCGCGCAAGGCGGGCACATGCTGGTCAAGGGCGATTTTGCCAATTCCGACAAGGGCAATTTTCATCAGTGACTGTCCCTTCCGACAGGGGCGCCACGGCACCCTTTCAGGAAATCAAGATCGGCGCCTGTATCGGCCCCTTCGACATGGTGGGCATGCAGCCATGCATAGCCCGATGCCGGCAAGGGCGCGGGCGGGGTCCACCCGTCCAGCCGCGCGGCCAGTTCGGCGTCCGGTATGTCCAGATGCAGGCGGCGCGCGGCCACGTCCAGTTCAATCATATCGCCATTGCGCACCACTGCCAGCGGGCCGCCTGCCGCCGCTTCGGGCGAGGTGTGCAAAACAACCGTGCCATAGGCCGTGCCCGACATGCGTGCATCTGATATGCGCACCATATCCGTGATGCCCTTTTTCAATATCTTGGGCGGCAGGCCCATATTGCCCACTTCTGCCATGCCGGGGTAACCCTTCGGGCCGCAATTTTTCAGTACCATGATGCAATGCTCATCAATGTCCAGATCGGGGTCATTGATGCGGGCCTTGTAATCGTCGATATCTTCAAACACGACCGCGCGGCCACGATGCTGCAACAAATGCGCTGACGCGGCAGATGGTTTCAGCACAGCGCCTTTCGGGGCAAGATTGCCGCGCAAAACGACAATGCCGCCTTCTTGCGCCAGCGCGCGGTCCACGGGCAGGATGACATCTGGATTGTGGTTCACAATATCTTGCAATTCGTCCCAGATCGGCCCACCCGACACTGTGAGTGCATCCTTATGCAGCATTCCCGCATCCCCCAGACGGCGCAGCACGACCGGCAGGCCCCCGGCATAGAAGAATTCCTCCATCAGGTATTTGCCCGATGGCATCAGGTTGACGATGGTGGGCACCCCGCGCCCGCAGCGGTCCCAGTCATCAAGCGTCAGATCAACGCCCACACGCCCCGCAACCGCCATCATATGAATGACCGCATTGGTGGACCCGCCAATTGCGGCATTGGTGCGGATGGCGTTTTCAAAGGCCCGTTTGGTCAGAATATCAGATGGTTTCAGATCATCCTTGACCATCTGGACAATGCGCCGCCCCGACAGTTGCGCCATGACACGGCGGCGCGCATCGACCGCCGGAATGGCGGCATTGCCTGACAGGGCCATGCCCAAGGCCTCGGACATCGACGCCATGGTGGACGCGGTGCCCATGGTGTTGCACGACCCCGGCGATCGGGACATGGACGCCTCGGCTTCCAAAAACTCCTCGGGGGTCATGTCGCCGGCCTTCACCGCCTCGGAGAATTTCCACAAATGCGTGCCAGACCCCACGCGTTCCCCGCGGAAATGCCCGTTCAGCATGGGCCCGCCGCTGACAAGGATTGACGGCAGGTTGGTGGACGCCGCCGCCATCAGCAGGCTGGGCGTGGTCTTGTCGCAACCCGCCAGCAACACGCACCCATCCATGGGCAGGCCGCGCATCTGTTCCTCAATGGACATGGCGGCAAGGTTGCGAAACATCATCGCGGTGGGCCGGAACCCCGATTCCGACGCCGAGAAGGCAGGCACTTCGACCGGCAGGCCCCCGGCCTCATAAATGCCCGCGCGCACCCTTTGCGCCAGATCGGCCAGATGGGCATTGCAGGGGGTCAGTTCCGACCATGTGTTCAGAATGGCAATGACGGGGCGGCCATCGAACATGTCATGCGGGATGCCCTGATTTTTCATCCAGCCGCGATGATAGATCGCATCGCGCCCTGTGCCGCCGAACCATTCCTGCGACCGTAATTTTCGGGGCCATTCTGCCGGTGTGAAAGTCATGTCTTACCCCTTGCCCGAATTATGCACGTTTGCTTTTGTTGTAGACATCGAAGATGACAGCAGCCAGCAGCACCAACCCCTTGATCATTTGTTGGTAATCAATGCCGATGCCCATGATGGACATGCCGTTATTCAACACCCCCATCAGGAACGCGCCCACCACTGCGCCGACAATCTTGCCCACACCGCCCGACATGGACGCCCCCCCGATGAAGGCAGCGGCAATCACGTCCAGTTCCAGTGCAAACCCCGCCTTGGGGGTGGCGGTGTTCAGGCGCGCGGCGAAAACCAGCCCCGCCGCCGCCGCCAGCACCCCCATATTGACGAAGGCCAGAAAGGTCAGGCGTTCGGTCTTGATGCCTGACAGTTTCGCGGCCTTTTCATTGCCGCCCACCGCGTAAATCTGGCGGCCCATGACGGTGTTTTCAGTCAGAAACGCATAGATGATGGTCAGTATGCCCATGGTCAGCAACACATTGGGCAGGCCCCGAAAGCTGGACAGTTTATAGGTGATGAACACCAATGCTGCCGCCACGATGATGTTGCGGATGACGAAGAACGCGAAAGGTTCATCCATCATGCCGAAGGATTTGTTGCGCGCGCGTTTCTTTACCCCCATCCAGACAATGACCGCCGCCGCCACCACGCCTGTCAGCAGCGCCAGAATATTGACATTGCGTTCGCCAAACATGACGGCCAGCGACTGGCCCCATGCGGCGGGGAACGGGTCGGCCACAAACCCTGTGGCAATAACCTGAAATTCGCGCGGGAAGGGGCCGACCGACTGCCCTTGCAGCAGCCATAGCGACAGCCCGCGAAACACCAGCATCCCCGCCAGCGTCACAATGAAGGACGGGATTTTCCAATAGGCAATCCAGTATCCCTGCGCCGCCCCGATCAACCCGCCGGTAATCAGGCAGATGACAATTGCCAGCATCAGCGGCAACCCCATCGACACAATCAGCACCGCCGCCAGCGCCCCGATGAAGCCCATCACCGACCCCACCGACAAATCAATATTGCCGGACACGATGACAATCAGCATGCCAAGCGCCATGATGACGATATAACTGTTTTGCAACAGAAGGTTGGTAATATTCACCGGGCGCAGCAGCGTCCCGTTGGTGGTGATCTGGAAAAACACCATCACCATGATCAATGCGACCAGAAGGCCATATTCGCGCAAATGGTTGACCAGATACTCGCGCATTGACTGCGCAGTGCCGGATTGTGTGTTTGCCTGTTGCATTTCAGACTTTCTCCGATCTTGTGACGATCATGGACATGATGCGTTCCTGGCTGGCGTCTTCTGCCGTCAATTCGCCCATGATGGCCCCTTCGTTCATGACATAGATCCTGTCGCACATGCCCAGCAGTTCCGGCATTTCCGAGGAGATCATGACAACCCCCTTGCCTTGCGCCGACAAGTCATTGATCAGGCCATAGATTTCAAATTTGGCGCCCACATCGATGCCGCGTGTCGGTTCATCAAGGATCAGAACCTCTGGCCCTGAAAACAGCCATTTCGACAAGACCACCTTTTGCTGGTTGCCCCCCGACAGGTTCATGACACGCTGATACACGCCCGGTGTGCGGATATTCATGCTTTTGCGGTAGCCTTCGGCCACCTGCGCTTCGCGCGCTTCATTCAGCAGGCCATTGCTGGCCACAGCGTGCAGATTGGCCAGGGTTATGTTGCGCTGAATGCTGTCTTCCAGAATCAGGCCCAGGGACTTGCGGTCCTCGGTCACATAGGCCAGCCCGGCGGCAATTGCATCGCTGACAGTGTTCAGCTTTACAGGCGTGTCGCGCATGCGCACGTCGCCCTGAATGTCGCGGCCATAGGACCGGCCGAAAATACTCATGGCCAGTTCGGTGCGACCAGCGCCCATAAGGCCGGCAATGCCCACCACCTCGCCCTCGCGGACGTGAAAGGACACATCCTTGATGGCCATGCGTTCAGGGAAATCCGGGTGGCGCACGGACCAGTTTGCCACATCCATCAACACAGGCCCCGCGCGGCGGGTGCGCGGCGGATAGCGCTGCGCCATGTCACGGCCCACCATGTCGCGCACAATGCGGTCTTCGGTAATTTCGTCAGTGTCCGCGCGCATGGTGGACACGGTGCTGCCGTCGCGGATAACTGTGATACTGTCGGCCACCTTGCGGATTTCATTCAGTTTATGGCTGATGATGATCTGCGTCATCCCGCGCGATTTTAGTTCCAGCATCAGGTCCAGCAGCGCATCACTGTCGGATTCCGACAAGGCGGCGGTGGGTTCGTCAAGGATCAGCAGGCGCACATCCTTGGCCAGGGCTTTTGCAATTTCCACCAGTTGCTGTTTGCCCACACCCAGCTTTTCCACCAGCATGGTGGGCGGGTCGCTAAGGCCCACACGCGCCAGCAATTCGCGCGTGCGGCGCGTGGTTTCATGCCAGTGAATATACCCGTTGCGGCTGATTTCATTACCCAGAAACAGGTTCTCGGCAATTGACAGCAGCGGCACCAGCGCAAGTTCCTGATGGATGATGATGATCCCGCGCGCTTCGCTGTCCTGAATGGACCGGAATTCCGCCAAAGCGCCGTCATAATGGATTTCACCATCATAACTGCCCGCCGGATAGACGCCCGACAATACCTTCATCAAGGTGGATTTGCCCGCGCCGTTTTCGCCAACGATTGCGTGAATTTCCCCTTCTGCAACCGACAGGGTCACTTCGTCCAGCGCCTTGACGCCGGGGAAGGATTTGGAAATTGCGCGCATTTCCAGAAGTGGCTTCATGACTGCCCGCCCTTCGCTACGGTTACGCGCATGCCCTGAAATATGCCCAAGGCATGCGCTTGTCCCGTGTTGGGAATACCGCGCTTAGCGCAGCTGCTCTTGGGTGTAATAGCCCGACCCGATAAGGACTTCTTCCCAGTTCGACGCATCAACCGACACGGGTTCCAACAAGAAGCTTGGCACGATCTTGACACCGTTATCATAGGTTTCGGTGTCATTGATTTCCGGCTCGCCCCCGCCAAGCAGGGCATCCACCATGCCAACCGTCACCCGCGCCAGTTCGCGCGTGTCCTTGAACACGGTCGAGTATTGCTCGCCTGCCAGAATGGACTTGATGGACGGAACTTCCGCATCCTGCCCTGTCACGATGGGCATTTCCAGATCATCCGATCCATACCCAACCCCCTTGAGGGATGACAAAATACCAATGGACAGCCCGTCATAGGGGGACAGAACACCGTGAATTTCGGTATCAGTGTAATGGGCGGATAGCAGGTTATCCATGCGCGCCTGTGCAACAGCACCGTCCCAGCGCAGCGTGCCCACACGGTCCATGCCCATTTGGCCTGATACAATATTCACCGATCCATCATCAATCAGCGGCTGCAGCACCGACATTGCGCCGTCATAGAAGAAGAAAGCGTTGTTGTCGTCGGGCGAACCGCCGAACAGTTCCACATTCCACGGCCCTGACCCGAACCGCGATTCCAGCCCCGATACCAGCGATTCCGCCTGCTGCACACCAACCTGGAAATTGTCGAATGTCGCATAGTAGCTGACATGTTCGCTGTCGCGGATCAGCCGGTCATAGGCGATGATGTCAATTCCCGCGAAATGCGCGTTTTCCAGTGCGTTGGACAAGGTGGTGCCGTCAATCGCGGCAATGACCAGCACATCAACCCCGTTGGTGACCATGTTTTCAATCTGGGCCAACTGGTTGGGAATGTCATCTTCGGCATATTGCAGAATGGTGGAATAGCCTGCTTCTTCAAACAGGCCGACCATGGCGTTTCCATCTGCGATCCAGCGGGCGGATGATTGCGTTGGCATGGCAATTCCGATCACCCCTTCGGCCATGGCCCCTGTTGCCAGCGTCAGGCCGACCACTGATGCGGTCACAAATTTATATGTCATTATGCGCTCCTCCCAGCGAAATGGTGCGGTGCCGTCGAATGTTGGTCCGTCGAGGGGCACCGGCAAAGTCTTCTTAGGGGGGAAGGACATTTCCATCAAATCATATTTATTGAACAAGGCATATCATTTACGATATGGCTTAGCACATGCTGTCCTTATTGCGCCTGAAACCCGGTCATTTGAAACTGCTTTTGCGGATTGCCGAAACGGGCAAGCTTCAGCTTGCTGCCGACCAGATGGCCATGTCGCAACCCGCAGCATCCCGCATATTGGCAGAGGTGGAGGCCGATCTTGGCGCCCCGCTGTTTGAACGCTTGCCGCGTGGCATGATGCCCACCGAAGTGGGGCGGTCCGTCTTGCGGCGCATGGGCATGATTCTGACGGAATTTGAAGGGCTGGAACACGAATTGGGCATGATCCAGTCCGGGCGGTCCGGGCGTGTGCGCATCGGGGCAGTGACGGGGCCTGCGGTGGGGTATGCCGTGCCTGCCATTTCCCATATCCGCCAACACGCCCCGTTCCTTGACGTGACCATCCATGTGGCGCCGTCTGCCGACCTTATGCGCGGGCTGGAGGACCGCCAGTTTGATTTCATCATTGCCCGCTTGCCACCGGGTTATGATGCCGCTGATCTGGAAGTGAACCCCGCGCGCACCGAACGGGTGGTGCTGTTGGTGAATGACCGCCATCCACTGGTGGGCCAGCGGGCCTGTGCCCTGTCAGATTTGCGGCAGTATGAATGGGTTATGCAAGAACGCGGGACGCCCATCCGGCAGGCAGTTGAACATATGTTCCGCGTATCAGGAATGGCGCTGCCGGAACGGGTGTCGAACAGTTCTTCGCTTCTGGTGGCCTTGACGATGCTGGCAGCGGGACATGCCATCACCCCCCAAGCGCAGGAGGTTGCGGACCTGCTGGGCGCAGATGGCATTGGTGCGCGTCTGGCGGTGCTGGACATTGCGCAGGATATCAGCGTGGAACCCTATTTCATCATTCGTCACCGGCACCATGCAACCACACCGGCAGTTATGCAGGTTTATCAACGGGTTCTGGAAATCCTGTAATCCGTTTCGGGCCAGGGCACCCGCACCCTTGGGGGCGCGTGTTATGCGCAACATGCGTCAAGGGGCTGTGCTGTGCTGCGGTGGGGCGGTGGTGCCGCGTTCAATCAGGGCAACAGGGGCATAGATGACATAAGCGCCCTCGGTTTTTTGTTCGCCGCGCAGGCGGGCCAGCAATTCCTGCGCCGCCAGTCGCCCAAGGCCCGCGCGGTCCTGCCGGATGGTGGTCAGGCCCGGTTCCGCGTATGCGGCCATTTCAATATCATCAAAACCGATGACCGATATATCATCTGGCACACGCAGCCCGCGCCGCCGACAGCGCGCAATAAAGCTAAGCGCCATAGCGTCAGATGCGCAGAAAACCCCGGTCGGGCGCGGGGACAGCGCCAGAATTTTGTCAGCGGCCTGCGCGCCCGCCATCAGCGAAAAATCGCCCTGCACAACCCAATCGGGCGGAATGTCCAGATTATGGGTCGCGCAGCGTTCCAAAAACGTGGATTTGCGCATGTCGGCCAGAATGTTGGACGCGGGGCCTGTGACATGGGCAATTTTCCGGTGCCCTAGGGCAACAAGGTGATCGACGGCCAGCTTTGTGCCCAGCCCGTTATTGCTGCGGATGGACGGAAGCGGCCATTGGTCGGACCATTCGCAACAAAACACGACATTGCGCATCATGTTGGCGTTGCGCAGGGCCTTCGCGGTTGTGGTGGTCATGTGCCCGTCAAGGGTTACCATGCCGTCCACGCTGCCATTAAGCAAACAATCTGCCACAGCCTGTTCGGATGCGCCGGGTTGCTGGCTGTCGAACACCAGCACCGAATACCCGTTTGCGGAAAGCACGTCATTCATGCTGGACAGGATCGCGGAAAAAAACGGGTTGCCCAGATTGGGGACAAGCACAAGCACCGCGCCGGCGCGGCGCGTGCGCAGGTTGCGCGCGGCCTGATTGACACGGTAGCCGGTGGTTTCGATTGCATCGAAGACCTTTTTGCGCGTTGCCTCGCTCAGGCGGTCGGGTTGTGTCAGGGCGCGGCTGACTGTAGCGGTGGACACACCTGCAACCTGCGCAACATCCTTGATCTTTGGCGGGGGGGTTTGCATCCGGGTGTCCGCATCCTTGTTTTATGAACGGCTACAAATTTCTTGACAGATTGTTTCGACTGACTGAAGGTGGTGTAATCGATTACATGATGATTCATCCTTGGAGGAGGTCGTTTTTGTATTTGTAATGTAATCGATTACATAACGCGGGCAAGATAATCTTTCAATAACCCGCGCTGCACCGTGACATATGCGGCTTATGCCGTTCAGGGAGGAACGCATGAAAAAAACATTTGCATTGCTGGCATCAACCAGCCTGATTTCCGCAGGAACTGCCGCCTTGGCCGTTGATCTGGAAGTGACGCATTGGTGGACATCTGGTGGGGAAGCGGCCGCTGTGGCCGAATTCGCGCGCCTGTTCAATGAAAACACGGACCATACTTGGGTAGATGGCGCAATTGCTGGCTCAGGCGGCACTGCGCGCCCCATCATGATCGGGCGCATCACGGGCGGTGACCCGATGGGCGCAACCCAGTTCAATCATGGCCGTCAGGCAGAAGAACTGGTCGAGGCCGGGCTGATGCTGGACCTGACCGACCTGGCCGAGGCTGAAGGCTGGCGTGATTTTGTGAACCCCACATCGCTTCTGGACAGCTGCACCATTGACGGGCGCATCTACTGCGTGCCGATCAACATTCATTCATGGCAGTGGCTGTGGCTAAGTCACAAGGCCTATGAGGATGCAGGCCTGCCAGTTCCCACGAATTGGGAAGAATTCATCGCAGCCGCCCCAGCACTTGAAGAAGCAGGAAAAATTCCCCTGGCCATGGGCGGGCAGCCCTGGCAGGCAACAGGGGCGTTTGGCGTCATGGCCATTGCGCTGGCGGGCACCGACGCATGGAAGGCCGTGCATATTGACCAAAACGCCGAAGTGGCGGCAGGCCCCGACTACGCCCGCGTGTTTGAAGCCGCGGCGCAGGCGCGCGCATTTTCAGCGCGGTCGAATGTGCAGGACTGGAACCAGGCCACCAATATGGTGATCTCCGGTCAGGCCGGCGGGCAGATCATGGGCGACTGGGCGCAGGGCGAATTTCAGGTCGCGGGCCTTGTCGCGGGCGAAGATTATTCCTGCCTGCCCGGTCTGGGCATGAACGAGATCATTTCCACCGGCGGGGATGCGTTCTATTTCCCGAAAATCAACAACCCCGAAGTTGAAGCCGCCCAGCTGGAACTGGCATCCCTGATGATTTCGCAAGAAGCGCAGGTTGCCTTCAACCTGAAAAAAGGGTCGCTTCCGGTGCGGGGCGATATTGACCTGACTGCGGCCAATGACTGCATGGCCAAGGGGCTGGCAATTCTGGCGACCGGGAACATCCTGCCGGATGCAAACCAGACCTTCTCGCCCGATACCCAAGGCCAGATCGAGGATCTGATGGTCGAGTTCTGGAACGACCCCAGCTACACCGCCGAAGATGCGCAGCGTCTGTATGCGGAAATCATCGCCCGCGCGGATTGATTAAACTGGCCGGGGTTTGCGAAACCCCGAACCCCGGCCATTCACCCGCATTTTCCAAAATACCGGAGGATCAAGATGTCCAGCGCAAGACGCGCTCGGGATGGCGCACGCCCGCCAATCCGCCTGCTGCGCAATCTTTCATCCAAACTGGCGGCCATTCCCATGGTTCTTGTGGGGCTTGGTGTGTTTGTGGGGGGCACAATCTGGACGATTGTGCATTCCTTCACCGACTCGCGGCTGTTGCCACGGCTGAACTGGGTTGGGTTTGATCAGTATGAACGTCTGTGGAATACGCGCAGGTGGCTGGTTTCCATCGAAAACCTGGCTGTTTACGGCATTGTGTCGCTGGTGCTGACCATGTGTCTGGGGTTCTTTCTGGCCGCCCTGCTGGACCGTAAAATCCGGTTCGAAGACACGTTCCGCACGATTTTTCTGTATCCTTTCGCGTTGTCTTTCATTGTGACCGGTCTGGCGTGGCAATGGATTTTGAACCCCGAATTCGGGATTCAGTCCATCATTCGCGGGCTGGGGTTTGCGAATTTCAATTTTGACCCGCTGTATAACCCTGATCTGGTGATCATCGGGTTGCTGATTGCGGGGTTGTGGCAGGGCACCGGGCTGATCATGGTCATCATGCTGGCGGGGTTGCGCGGCATTGACGAAGACATCTGGAAAGCCACCCGCGTGGACGGCATTCCTGTGTGGAAAACCTATATCGTGGTCATCATTCCGATGATGAAGCCCGTGTTTGTCACAGCGCTGGTGCTGGTGACCAGCGGGATTGTGAAACTTTATGATCTGGTGGTGGCCATGACATCTGGCGGGCCGGGCATCGCGTCCGAAGTGCCGGCGAAATATGTCTATGACACGCTGTTCACCCGTCAAAACCTTGGGCAGGGCTTCGCGGCATCAACCATGATGCTGGTCACTGTCGCCATCATCCTGATCCCTTGGGCGTATATGCAATACAGGGAGAAGCGCCAATGACCGCTGTTACCCCCCGCGGTGCGAAGCCGCAAAAGGCCCTCTCGGCGCGCAATATCATGCTGTATGGGGCGCTGATCATCTTCAGCCTGTATTACCTGCTGCCGCTATATGTGATGATGGTCACATCGCTGAAGGATATGGCCGAAATCCGTGTTGGCAACATCTTTTCCCCACCTGTGGAAGTGACGTTTCAGCCGTGGGTCAAGGCATGGTCACAGGCCTGCACCGGCATCAATTGCGACGGGCTGTCGCGCGGGTTCTGGAATTCCATCCGCATTCTGATCCCCTCGCTGATCATCTCGGTCTCGGTGGCGGCATTGACGGGCTATGTGCTGGCTTGCTGGCGCTTCAAAGGGTCCGAAGTCTTCTTCGGCATTTTGCTGATGGGGGCGTTCATTCCCTATCAGGTGCTTTTGTATCCGCTGGTCATCATCTTGCGCGAACTGGGGTTGTTCGGGTCGCTTTGGGGGCTGGTGCTGGTGCACACGGTGTTTGCCATGCCCATAAACGTGTTGTTGTTTCGCAATTATTTCGTGGCCCTGCCGGAAGAACTGTTCAAAGCCGCGCGTGTTGACGGTGCTGGCTTCTGGGGCATCTTCTTTCGCATCGTGGTTCCCATGTCGCTGCCCATTTTCGTGGTGTCGGGCATTATTCAGGTCACCGGCATCTGGAACGATTTTCTGTTCGGTGTCGTTTATACCCGCCCCGAGAATTACCCGATGACAGTGCAGCTTAATAACATCGTCAACTCGGTGCAGGGGGTCAAGGAATACAACGTAAATATGGCCGCCACCATGCTGACGGGGCTGGTGCCGCTGGCGGTGTATTTCTTCTCAGGCAGACTTTTTGTTCGCGGCATTGCTGCCGGCGCAGTCAAAGGCTAGGAACATGACAAATTCCATCTCTATCAAAGAACTGAAACTTGCTTTTGGCGCTGTCACGGTGCTGGAAAACCTGAACCTTGATGTGGGGCAGGGTGAATTTCTGGTGCTTCTGGGGTCTTCGGGCTGCGGTAAATCCACGCTGCTGAACTGTATCGCGGGGCTGTTGGACATTACCGACGGGGAAATCCACATTCAGGGCAGGAATGTGACATGGGAAGAACCCTCCAGGCGCGGCATCGGCATGGTGTTCCAAAGCTATGCACTCTACCCGCAAATGACGGTCGAGGGCAATCTGGCCTTCGGATTGAAAAACGCCCGCGTGCCAAAGCCGGAAATAGAACAGCGCATTGCGCGTGCGGCGGAAGTGCTGCAAATCGAACCGCTGCTGAAGCGCAAGCCTGCGGCCCTGTCAGGGGGGCAGCGCCAGCGTGTGGCCATCGGGCGGGCCTTGGTGCGCGATGTGGATGTGTTTTTGTTCGACGAACCGCTGTCCAATCTGGATGCGAAACTGCGCGCTGATTTGCGGGTGGAAATCAAGCGGCTGCACCATAAGCTGAAAAATACCATGATCTACGTCACCCATGATCAGGTCGAGGCCATGACGCTGGCAGACCGTATCGCCATCATGAAAGGCGGCCAGATCATGCAGCTTGCCCCCCCGGCTGAAATTTATAACCGTCCGGTCAACAAATATGTGGCGGGGTTCATAGGGTCGCCCGCGATGAACCTTATTTCCGGCCAGTTGGACGCAGGACGCCAGCATTTTGACACGGGGCGCGGTATGGCGCATTCGGTGCAAGGCTATGATTTCACCAGCGCGCCTGTATCCGGCCCCGTCTGGCTGGGCCTGCGCCCCGAACATGTGCAAGCGGGCGTGCTGGCGCAATCGCAGCCGGTGCAATTGAACGCCTATGTCGACATGGTTGAACCCATGGGGTCCGACACACAGGTTTGGGCCAAGGTGGGTGAACAGGAACTGCGCTTCCGCATGGACGGACAGGCGCAAATCGCCATTGGCGACACGGTGCCCATCGGGTTCGACCCTGCCCGCCTGTCGCTGTTTGACAAGAAAAGTGAAGCGCGCCTGTAGCGCTTAACCAACACTCCAAGAAGGAAAACACCATGGATGTTTCATTCCAGCTTTATTCCGCGCGCAATTTCACCCCATGGGATGGGGTTCTGGACCAGTTGGCCGCGCTTGGTTACACGCAGGTCGAAGGGTTCGGCGGCGTCTATGACGATGCGGGCGCGCTTCGCGCTGCGCTGGATGCGCGCGGGCTAAGCATGCCATCGGCGCATTTCTTCCCGCTGGCCAGCTTTGAAGACCAGTTCGACAAGACCATCGCCACTGCCAGGGCGCTGGGTGTCAAACAGCTGTATTGCCCCGCCCCTGATGATGCCTATCGCCACGGGGTGGATGCGCAGGCATGGCGCGATCTGGCCGGGCGGCTGGACGTGGCGGCCAAGCGCGTGCAGGATGCGGGCCTGCGTTTTGGCTGGCACAACCATCATTGGGAATTCATGCCGCTGGCCAGTGGCGAAATTCCCATGGCGCTGTTGCTGGACGGCGCGCCATCCATGGAATGGGAAGCTGACATTGCGTGGATTGTGCGTGGCGGGGGTGACCCGCTGGACTGGATTGCGCAGCACGGGGCGCGCATCACCGCCGCCCATGTCAAGGACATCGCCCCTGAAGGGCAATGCGCGGATGAAGACGGCTGGGCCGATGTGGGCCACGGCACCATGGACTGGCCCGCGATCATGGACGCCTTGCGCGGCAATGGTGTCAGCCTGTTCGTGATGGAACATGACAACCCCAATGATCTGGCCCGCTTCGCGCGCCGTTCAATCACCAATTTCCGCCAGTTCTAAGGGGCATAGCATGACAAAAACACTGGGTATCGGGGTTCTGGGCTGTGGCAATATCTCGGCGGCATATATGCGCCTTGCGCCGCTGTTTCGTGGAATTGAAATGCGCGCCTGCGCAGATTTGAACGCAGATGCGGCCAGGGCGCGCGCGGCGGAATTCGGCCTGCGTGCGGAAACTGTGGATGGGCTTCTGGCCGCCGATGACATTGATATCATCGTTAACCTGACAGTGCCCGCCGCGCATTTTGACGTGTCCATGCAAATTCTGGACGCGGGCAAACATGTCTATTCCGAAAAGCCCTTTGTGCTGTCGCTGGCCGAAGGGCAGGCGCTGGCTGCGAAAGCTGCGCAAAAGGGCCTGCGCGTGGGGTCTGCGCCCGACACCTTCATGGGTGGCGCACATCAGCTTGCGCGCCATCTGGTGGATACTGGGCGCGTGGGCAAGGTCAGTTCGGGCACCTGTTTTGTCCAAAGTCCGGGCATGGAGATGTGGCACCCCAACCCTGATTTCTTTTTCAAGCCCGGTGGCGGGCCAATCCTGGATCTGGGGCCATACTACATTTCCAACCTTGTGCAGCTTCTGGGGCCGGTCAAACGCGTGACAGCCATGAGCATGAGCGCGCAGGCCGAACGCACCATCACATCCCAACCCCGCCATGGCGAAAAAATCACTGTGGAAACCCCCACCACCATACACGCAATCTTGCAGTTCCAGTCTGGCGCGCAGGTGACCTATTGCGCCAGTTGGGATGTGTGGCAACATGGCCATGCGCCCATGGAACTGTATGGCCAGCATGGCACCTTGCATGTGCCCGACCCCAATTTCTTCGGGGGCGAAGTGCGCATGACGTCCAGGGCCGCGTTCACATCATCTGGTGTGGCATGGGACCACCCGTTTGCGCGTGCCAATGACGGGGTAAATGCCAATTACCGCGCGGCCGGACTGGCCGATATGGCTGTGGGCATTGTCGAGGGGCGGCCCCATCGCTGCAATCTGGAATTTGCGCTGCATGTGGTGGATGTGATGACCGCAATACTGAACGCTGCCGATGCGGGCACGGTGCTGGACATCACCACCAGTTGCGAACGGCCACAGGCCCTGACCCCGGATGACGCGCAGGCGCTGCTGGCATGACTGCACACGCGCGCAAACAGCCCGCAGCAAGGGAGGTGTAACAAGATGATCCGCAACCCCATTCTACCGGGTTTCAACCCGGACCCGTCCATCTGCCGCGTGGGCGACGACTATTTCATTGCCACTTCAACTTTTGAATGGTTCCCCGGTGTGCAGATCCACCATTCCCGCGATCTGGTGAACTGGGATCTGGCCTGCCGGCCCCTGAGCCGCGCGCGCCAGCTGGACATGCGCGGCAACCCCGACAGTTGCGGTGTCTGGGCGCCCTGCCTGTCGCATGCTGACGGGCTGTTCTGGCTGGTCTATACTGATGTCAAGCGACTGGATGGCAATTTCAAGGATGCGCATAATTACATTGTCACCGCGCCCGCGATAGAAGGGCCATGGTCGGACCCGATCTATGTGAATTCATCGGGGTTTGACCCGTCGCTGTTCCACGACGATGACGGGCGCAAATGGTTCGTGAACATGCAGTGGAACCACCGTGGCCGGTCCGTGGGCGGCCAACCCAAAAGCCCTGCCTTTGACGGGATTTTGTTACAGGAATGGCACCCCGAACACGGGCTGACAGGGCCGGTGCGCAACATCTTTCCCGGCAGTCCGCTGGGGCTGGTCGAAGGGCCGCATCTGTTCAAGCGGGGGGGCTATTATTACCTGACCACCGCCGAAGGGGGCACGGGCTATGGTCATGCTGTCACCATGGCGCGCGCGCGCCAGATTGATGGCCCCTATGAGTTGCACCCCGATACGCACCTGATCACGTCCAAGGACCACCCCGACGCGCCCTTGCAGCGCGCGGGCCACGGCCAGATTGTGGAAACCCCGCAAGGCGAGGTGTATCACACCCATCTGTGTTCGCGCCCGCTTCCGGGGCGGTTTTCACCGCTGGGGCGCGAAACCGCGATACAAAAATGTGTCTGGGCCGATGATGGCTGGCTGTATCTGGCGCATGGCGGGCCGGTGCCCGCGCTGGACGTGCCTGCCCCTGTGAATGTGGCCCCGCGCGCGCCCAAAGCGATACGGCGCAGGTTTGATGAACCAGACCTGCCGCCCGAATTCCAGTGGTTGCGCAGCCCGCACCCTGACCGCTTGTTCACCCTGACAGGCGATGCCCTGTGCCTGCATGCCCGCGAAAGCATTGGCAGCTGGTTTGAACAATCGCTTGTCGCGCGCAGGCAGGAACATTTGCACTACCGCGCGGAAACCGAACTGGCCGAATTTGCGCCCGACACCTATCAACAGGCGGCGGGGTTGGTGACCTATTACAACCGCAGCAAGTTCCATTTTGCGGCGGTCACATGGGACGAAACCCTTGGCCGGTGCCTGACAATCATGTCCTGCGCGGGGGATTGGCCGGATGGGGCGCTGCACTGGCCTTGCGACGCTGTGGCCCTGAACCCCGGCCCTGTATGGCTGGCGGTCAAGGTCAGCCGCGCGGTGCAACAGTTTTACTGGCATCAGGGCGGGGACTGGGTGGCGCTTGGGCCTGCGCTGGATGCGTCTGTCATATCGGATGAAGGCGGTCGCGGGGAGCATGGCTCTTTCACCGGGGCGTTTGTCGGGATGGCAGCGTTTGACATTACCGGACAGGCGCGGCCCGCGCTGTTTCGCAGTTTCGACTATAGTCCCGAAACGGGCCAGCCCTAAGCGGCACACGGCCCACGCACACAAAACCACGAGGAAGACCAATGCCCGCAAAAATTAAGGGTCCCGCCCTGTTTCTGGCACAATTCGCTGGCGATGACGCCCCTTTCAATACCTTGGAAGGGATTGCGCATTGGGCTGCATCATTGGGCTATAAGGGCGTGCAAATCCCCACATTCGATGCGCGCCTGTTCAATCTGGACCGCGCTGCCGACAGCAAGGATTACTGCGACGAGATCAAAGGAATTTGCGCGGCGGCAGGTGTGGAAATCACCGAATTGTCCACCCATCTGCAAGGCCAGCTTGTTGCGGTAAACCCCGCCTATGACGTGGCATTCGATGCGTTCGCCCCCAAGGCACTGCATGGCAACCCGAAAGCGCGGCAGGAATGGGCCGTCGATCAGGTCACAAAAGCCGCGCGCGCCAGCCGCCATCTGGGGTTGACCACATCCGTCAGTTTCACCGGGTCTTTGGCGTTTCCGTTCCTGTATCCGTGGCCCCAACGCCCCGCTGGCCTGATCGAGGAGGCCTTTGCCGAACTGGCGCGGCGTTGGCGTCCCATCCTTGATGCCTATGACGAAAACGGCGTCGATATCGGCTATGAAATTCACCCCGGCGAAGATGTCTTTGACGGGGCGACATGGGAAATGTTCCTGGACGCGCTGGACGGTCACACCCGCGCGCGCATCAATTACGACCCGTCGCATTTCCTGCTGCAACAAATGGATTATCTGGCGTTCATCGACATTTATCATGACCGGATCTGCGCCTTCCATGTCAAGGATGCCGAATTCAACCCCGATGGGCGGCAGGGCGTGTATTCCGGCTATCAGCCATGGTTGAACCGCGCGGGGCGCTTTCGCAGCCTTGGTGACGGGCAGGTTGATTTCGCCGCGATTTTTTCCAAACTGGCGCAGTATGATTATGACAGCTGGGCCGTGCTGGAATGGGAATGTTGCCTGAAATCCCCCCAACAAGGGGCCGCCGAAGGCGCGCCCTTCATTGCGCAACATATCATCGATGTGACCGACAAGGCGTTCGATGATTTTGCAGGCGGCCAGACCGATATTGCGCAAATCCGCGCCATGCTGGGAATTGAACGATGAGTGCGCGTTTGAAACTGGGCATGGTGGGCGGCGGTGAAGGCGCGTTTATCGGGGGCGTTCACCGCATTGCCGCGCGCATTGACGGGCAGTGGGACCTGGTCGCGGGCGCGCTGTCATCGGACCCCGCCCGCGCGCACACCTCCGCTGCCGCCCTTGGGATCGCGCCGGACCGCAGCTATGACAGCTTCGCGCAGATGGCGCAGGCCGAAGCTGCGCGCCATGATGGCATAGACGCAGTTGCGATTGTCACGCCCAACCATATGCATATCCCCGCCGCGCTGGCCTTCTTGCGCGCGGGCATTCATGTGATTTGTGACAAGCCGCTGGCGTCCAGACTGGATGACGCGCTGCAACTGGAACAGGCGGTGGCGCAATCGGGCAAGCTGTTTGTGCTGACGCATAATTATTCGGGCTATCCACTGATCCGGCAGGCGCGCGATATGGTCGCGCAGGGCGAATTGGGGCGCTTGCGGCTGGTGCATGTCGAATATGTGCAGGACTGGCTGACCGAAGCGGCAACTGGCAAACAGGCCGAATGGCGCACGGACCCCGCGCGGTCTGGTGCAGGGGGGGCCATTGGCGATATTGGCACCCATGCGTGGCAACTGGCGGAATTTGTCACTGGCCAAACGCCTGATGCGCTGGCCGCTGACCTGTCCAGTTTTGTGGACGGGCGCGCCGTGGATGACAATGCCCATGTCTTGCTGCGCTATGCCAGCGGGGCCAAGGGCATGCTCTGGGCATCGCAAGTGGCCGTTGGCAATGAAAACGCGCTGCGGTTGCGCCTTCATGGCGACAAGGGCGGGCTTGACTGGGCGCAGGAAAACCCCAATCAGATGCAGTTTACCCGCTTTGGCCAGCCCACACAAATTCTGACGCGCGCAGGCGCGGGGGCCAATGACGCGGGCCTTGCCACAACGCGCACCCCCGCAGGCCATCCCGAAGGGTATCTTGAAGGGTTTGCCACGCTCTACCGCGAAGCGGCTGACGCCATCCGTGCCCATGATGCGGGCAGCGCGTCCGCCGGTGGGGTTTTGCCGGGAATTTCGGACGGGCTGTCAGGCATGCGTTTCATTGATGCCTGTGTTCGGTCATCACAGGCGGGCGGGGTCTGGACGCCGGTTGTTGCCCAAGGCTGACGGCGTGGCCCCCCCCTTGCCCCTTGCCGCCGCCCCTGATGATACGGCATTGTGTGCAGCAAGAAGGACGCAGGGGGGCGCGATGCGCAGAATCGCTTTGGGGCTGGCGGCGGCGGCCGGGTTGGGGTGCGCCAGTGCCCTGGCTGAATTGCCCTTGCCCGCTGCGGCAGGTGACGCTGATTTCGCCAGCCATCCGCCCGAACTGGTGCGGCTTGGCTGGCATTTATTCTATGACCCCATCCTGTCAGGCAACCGCGAAGTGGCCTGTGCCACATGCCACCACCCCGCTTTTGGCACATCTGACGGGGTGTCGCTGGGTTTGGGCGACGGGGGCAGGGGCCTTGGGCCTGCACGGGTGGCCGATGCGGGCAATATGCCCGAACAGCGCATTCCGCGCAATTCGCCTGCGCTGTGGAACCTTGGGGCGCATGAATTCACGCGTATGTTCCATGATGGCCGCATAGAGGTTGACCCAACCCGCGAAACTGGCCTGCGCACACCGCTGGAAGGGGATATGATGGCGGGGTTTGCCTCGCTTCTGTCGGCGCAGAACATGTTCCCGGTGCTTAGCCCAGATGAAATGGCCGGTCACTACAGTGAAAACGAAATCGCGCAGGCCGTGCGGCAAGGCCGCATTACCGGCGCGGGCGGCGCGTGGGACCTGATCGCGCAGCGGGTGCGCGACATTCCAGATTATGCCGCGCGGTTTGTGGCCACGCATGACGATATTGCCACCCCGGATGATATTGCGTTTACGCATATCTCTGATGCTGTCGCGGCGTTTGTGGCGGTTGAATTCCGGTCCGATACCAGCCCGTTTGATGCCTATCTGCGCGGTCAGGGCACCTTGCCCGATGATGCCGCGCGCGGGATGGGGCTGTTTTACGGGCGCGCCACCTGCGCCAGTTGCCATTCCGGCACGTTCCAGACCGATCACGGGTTTCACGCGCGCGGCGTGCCGCAACTGGGGCCGGGCAAGGCCGCGCGCTTTGAATCGCACCGCCGCGACACAGGGCGCATGCGCGTAACAGGGCGGACAGAAGATGCGTTCGCGTTTCGCACGCCGTCCTTGCGCAATGCGGCGCACACAGCGCCTTATGGGCATGCAGGGTCACATGCCACGCTGGCTGGGTTCATCCGCGACCATGCCGACCCAGTGGCCGCCTTGGCGCGCTATGACCGCGCGCAGGTCATCTTGCCCGCTTTGCCCGTGGACGACTGGCAGATCATGGATGACCCTGTTGAACTGGGCGCGATACGCGACGCCGTGCACACCCCGCCCATTTTGCTAAGTGACAGCGACATTGCGGATATCGTTGCCTTTTTGCACAGCCTGAGCGATGCGCAGGCATTGGCGGGCCGGTTGGGTGTGCCCCCGCATGTGCCCAGCGGGCTGGACGTGCCCAACCCCTGACAATGCGCGGTCCCGCCGGCAATGGCCGCGTGAAACAGGTTCTATACATTGGCCGGAAACGCAGTATACACATCGCGCAAATGCCCGGGATAAGACGACCATGACACCAGATGCGCCCCTTCAGAAAGCGCCGCTTTCCGAAGCGCAGGACTTTCTGGACGCTTGGCCGGATGTGCAGGCGATAGATATTGTTCTAAGTGATCTGCACGCCATCGGGCGGGGTAAGACAATTCGCCGTCATGAACTGCAAAGCCTGTTCCAATCCGGGCGGGGCATGCCTGCATCCCTGTTTGCACAGGATGTGTCGGGCCATGACATTGGCGCGGCAATCGCGCTGATGGATGATGGCGGGGGGGACAGCCGGTGTTGGCCGGTGCCCAATACGCTGGGGTATCAGGTGGCAAACGGGCGGGGCCTGGTGTTGTTGCAAATGGAAACACCGGCTGGCGATCCATCGCCGCTTGATCCGCGCAATGCCATGATGCGCCAGATCGCGCGCGCGGACGCAATGGGCTACAGGCCGATGGGGGCGTTTGAACTGGAATTTTACCTTGTCGACAAGGACCGGGATGCGGGCGGCAAACCCCAGCCCGCGCGCGCGGCGTTGACACGCCGCAGGCTGTCGGGCACCAATTGCATGTCGGTGGACGAACTTGACGAGATGTCGCCCTTCTTTGAGGCGGTCTATGAAGCTGCGGCCGCGCTGGATGTCCCGATGGAAAGTTTGATTTCCGAATACGCTGCGGGCCAGTTTGAACTGACGCTGCGCTACCGCGATCTGGCGCATGCGGCGGATGATATTGTGCGCGCGAAGCGGGTCCTGCGCAGCACCGCGCGGCGTTTCGGGATGGAGGCGTGTTTCATGTCGAAACCCTTTGCGCAAAGCTCTGGTTCCGGGATGCATCTGCACCTGTCGATGATGGATGCAACAGGCGCCAATATCTTTGCTGACCCAAGCGCGGGGGGGCTGGCCCCGCCCATGCTGCACGCGATTGGCGGTATTCGCAACAGTATGGCCTGCTCGATGCTGGTTCTGGCGCCGGTGCTGAACAGCTGGCGCCGGTTTGCGGGCGCGGTCTATTCGCCCGCGTCCAATTCATGGGGGGCCGATGATCGCAACGTGGCCTTGCGCATTCCCGCCGGTGCCGCACAGACCCGCCATTTCGAACATCGCGTGCCCGGGGTGGATGCCAACCCCTATCTGGTGGCGGCTGTGGTGCTGGGGGCGGCGCTGGACGGGATGGCGGCGGGCTGCGCACCGGGTGCGGCAGGGCGGGACGGGTGCGCGGATTCCCCGCCCCTGCCGCGCAGCTGGCTGGACGCCATTGACCAATTCGCAACGTCCAAGGCGATGAACGCCATTCTTGGCGCGCCGTTGCATCAGGTATTCGCAGCGGTCAAGCGCGGTGAACATGACGCGCTGGCCATGCAGGTGACGGAACAGGAATGGCAGCTTTACGGCGCCACGCTTTAGCTGTCTGGCCCCGCCAAGGCCTTGGCCACGCGGTCGCGTGCGCCGGACAAATCCCCAATGCGGGTGACACCGCGGCGCAGCATGTCCTGACGTTCCGCACCGCGGTTTTGGCGGTTGATTGCCTCGGTGGCGGTTTCGACAACTTCATGGGGGCGCAGAACGATAATGCCGCTTTCATCGGCCAGAATGGCATCACCGGGCAAAACGACGGCCCCGCCGCAGGACACGGGAATATTCAGCGCCCCGCCGATATTGGCCATGCGCGTGGTTATGGGCGAAATGCCGCGCGACCACAGCGGCAGGCCCGCGTCAATTATTTCTGACGGGTCCGTGCAAGGGCCATCCACAATGACCCCGGCAACGCCTGCGGCCAGCGCGGCCAATGCCACCCCCCCGCCAATACAGGCAAAGCGCTGGTCCTGCAGCCGGTCAATCACCAGAATATCGCCTGCGCGCATGTCCGACAGCGCATAATGCAGCATCGACGAATCCAGCGACGGCAGCGCCAATGTTACCGCCGTGCCGCAAATCCGCTGGCCGGGGTGCAGGGGGCGCAGCGCAATATCCATGAACCCGATATGGCGAAAATGTCCGATCGTTGCGGTTTCTGCTTGCGCCAGCAGGTCCAGATCGGCCTGTGGCACCTGCGGGGGCATTTCATGTGCGGTATACATACCGTTTCCTTGTTTCCAGGTGTGGGATCATGCGATCTGGCGACCGCGCAATGTGGGGTCCAGCCGGTCGCGCAGCCAGTCCCCCACCAACGAAATGGACAACGCCAGCAGGAAGATCAGCGTGCCGGGCAGAAGTGTCAGCCACCATGCGTTCAGCAGCCTGTCGCGCCCCTCGCTCATGATCTGGCCAAGGCTTGTCATGGGGGGCTGAACCCCAAGGCCCAGAAAACTAAGCGCGGTTTCCAGTAATATTGTCAGCGGCAGGTTTACGGTGAACTGCACCAGAATGACATTGAACACATTGGGCAGGATATGGCGCAGATAAATGCGCGCGGCCCCCGCCCCAAGAACCCGCTGCGCGGTAACATAGCCTTGGGTTTTTGCCGATAGCGTGGCCGCCCGGACCAGCCGCGCATAGGCTTCCCATCCTGTGAACCCGATCAGCAGCACCAAAAGGGTGAAACTGTTGTCAAACATCGCCAGAACAAACAGCGCCACCACAATGATGGGCAGGGATAATTGCACATCCACCGCTGTCATGATGGCGGCTTCCGTATAGCCGCGCCGCGCCGCCGCAATCAGCCCCAGCAGGGACCCGAATATGGTGCCGATCAGCGTGCCCACGACTGCCACCAGAAGCGTGATCTGCGCCCCCACAGCCAGCCGCGCGACCAGATCACGCCCGCGCGCATCCGTGCCCAGAATATAGTCTGACCCGCTGCCAAACAGGCCCGGTGCCTCCAGCCGGTGCATCAGGGCGGTTTCGCGGAACCCATATGGGGTCAGCCATGTGCCGAACATGGCAAACAGGACAAACAACGCCAGAAACCCCATCGACAAGCGCACGACGAACGGAATGCGCGCGGCTGATAATGTGGTGTGCTCAGCCATTTCTGCCCCCTCTCATGCGCGGATCAAGTGCCAGATACAGCAGATCAACCAGCAGGTTGGTTATGGTCATGACCAGCGCAATCATCAGCACGATGAATTGCAACACCGCGATGTCGCGGGTTTCCACCGACCGGATCAGCAATTGCCCCACGCCGGGCCAGCTGAACACCTGTTCTGTCACCACGGCCCCCGCCACAATACCCCCAAGGCTAAGGCCCAGCATGGTAACCACCGGAATGGCCGCGTTGGGGGCCGCATGGCGCAGCAACCGGCGCCGAAAGGGCACACCGCGCGCGGCAAGCGCTGTCATGAAGGGCTTGTTCAGTGTTTCCAGCAAGGACGAGCGCGTGAACCGTGCAAAAGACCCCATTGTGGCCAGTCCCAATGTCGCCGCAGGCGCCAGCAACTGGCCCAGAGTGCGCGTGGCCCCCGACCCGCCGAAATAGACCCCGAACACCAACGCCCCCGTCAGCACCACCAACAGCCCGAAAAAGAAATTCGGCATGGCAAAGGCAAAGACCGAAAAGGACATCACCATGCGGTCAATGGCCGAATTATGCCGCAGCGCTGCGATGGTGCCCAATGTGACACCCAGCACCACCGAAATGCCAAGCGCGGTCAGGCCCAGCAGCAAGGTTGCAGGCAACCTGTCCATGAACAGCGACGGTGCGCTGCGTCCGGTATGGATGGAATAGCCGAAATTGCCCTGAAACATGCCGCCGATATAGGACAGGTATTGTGTCCATAACGGTTGATCCAATCCCAGCCGCTGGCGGTATTCCTCGATCACGGCGGGGGGCGCATCTGGCGGGGCCAGCGCGACAGCAGGGTCGCCCGACAGGCGGATGAACAGGAAAACCAATGTCACCGCCACCAGAAGCGTGATGATCGCGCGCAAGGTCTTGAACAGGATAATCCGTGTCATGGGGCCACCCCGTCTGTGGGAAACTGTGCCTGCGCCGCCTGTGCCAACACCCCGGACAGTGCGAAATTCTGCCTGTCGGGCATCGCATCCAGCAACTGGCGGGTATAGTCCGCGCCGGGGGCGTCGAATATGCGCGCCATTGGCCCCTGTTCGACCACGCGGCCCGCGCGCATGACAGTAACATCGTCGCAAATGGCGCTGGCCACGCGCAAATCATGGGTGACAAACAAAATGGCGAATCCCAGCCGGTCCTGAAGATCGCGGAACAGGGCCAGAATTTGCGCCTGAATGGACACATCCAGCGCGGAAACCGCTTCATCTGCAATCAGGATTTCGGGTTCGGGGGCAAGGGCGCGCGCAATGCAGATGCGCTGGCGCTGCCCGCCGGAAAATTCATGCGGATAGCGTGCATAAGCGGCCGGCGTCAGCCCGACCAGTTCCAGCAGATCGCGCGCGCGGGCGCGGGCGTCATCGCGGCTGGCCCCGTGAATTTGCGCGGCTTCTGCAATGGTGTCGCCGATGCGCTGGCGGGGGTTCAGCGCGGTATAGGGGTCTTGCAAGACAATCTGGATGCGCTGCCGCAGGCTGCGGGGCAGGGTGCCGCCCCATATTGCGGTGTCTTGCCCGTCAATATGCACGCTGCCACTGTCAAACCGTTCCAGATGCAGCAGGCACCGCACGAAAGAGGATTTCCCAGACCCGCTTTCGCCGACAATGCCATGCGTCTGGCCGCGCCGCAGGTGCAATGACACATCGCGCACGGCCTGCACACGGGTATGGCCCAGCAAACCGGCAGGTTTGCGATAGGTCAGGGAAATATCGCGCGCTTCCAGCACAACCGGAGGGGGGGTGGGGCAGGGCGCCGCCCCCGGCCTGCGCTGCGGCAGGGCGGCCAGCAATTTGCGGCTATAGGGGTGCTGGGGCGCGGAAAAGAATTCATCACGGCGGCCCTGTTCCACGATGCGCCCATGCTGCATGACGATGACATGGTCGGCAATATCGGCCACCACGCCCAGATCATGGGTGATGAACAACAACCCCGACCCTTGGGCCTGTTGCAACCCCTTCAGCAGGCGCAGGATTTCGGCCTGTGTGGTGACATCCAGCGCGGTGGTGGGTTCATCCGCGATGATCAGCTTGGGGTCATGGGCCAGCGCCATGGCGATGACAATGCGCTGCGCCTGCCCGCCCGACAATTCATGCGGATAGGATTGCGCAATGCGGTCTGGGTCCGGCAGGTGGACGGCCTCCAGCAACTGGCGCAGGCGCGCGCGGCGCTGTGTGCGCTCGTGCATGCCATGAACGGCCAGCACTTCGTTGATTTGCGCACCCACGCGCATGATCGGGTCCAGACTGGCGGTCGGTTCCTGAAAGATCATGCCAATCTCGCGCCCGCGCAGGGCTTGCATGGCATGCGGCTGGTCCAGATCCAATGCGCGGCCACAAAAGCTGACCTGCCCTGAATGGCGGGTCAGGGCAGGCGGGATCATGCCCATGATGGCCTGCCCCGTGATTGATTTTCCCGATCCGCTTTCGCCCACCAGACAGACACATTCGCCCGCCTGCACTGTCAGCGAAATGTCCTGCACCGCAAAATCGCGGTCACTGCCATGGGGCAGCGCGATACTAAGATCGCGCAACCCAAGGACGGGGTGCCCTGCCTGTGTCATCGATCACTCGGTCAGGGTGACGTAGCGTTCATCGAACACAGTAACCTGTGTGCTGCCGGGGTCGAATTCCAGCCCGTCGCGCATGGCAAATGTCTGGACATTGCGCCACAGATACATTGCGGGCATCACATCTTCCCATTCGGCCAGCAGGTCCCTGTAGGCCGCATACCGTTCGTCAAATTCCTGCGCGCGCGCAAAACGCTGGCCCGCTTCAAGGAATCCTTCGGTCGGTTCCCATGTCCGGTGGCTGGCGATCACACGGTTGGACCCCGGCCCCCAATCCAGCCACAGCGGACGGTACGGGTCGCCGGTGAATTCTGACGACATCGACATATTCAGCAGGTGGAAGGGGCGTTCATAGGCCAGCGCGAAATTGTCCAGAATGCGGATTTCCACGTTTATGCCCAGATCGGCCCATTCCTCGACCATGAATTCGGCGGCAGTTTCATAATTGGGGAAGAACCCGCGCACGATATGCCAGCGCAGCGTTTCCCCGTTATAGCCACTGCGCGCCAGATACTCGGCAGCGCGTTCGGGGTCATAGCCATAGGTGGCCTGTCGGTCGGGGTCGTGGTAGTCGCCATATTCAGGAAAGTTGAAGGGTGTGGGCGCATAGGTGGCATCATCCCACAGCGCGCGCGCCAATGTGTCCATATCCACGGCCATGACCATGGCCTTGCGCAGATCGGCATCCATGATGGGGTTGTCTTCCATGCCGTCAATATCCAGCGTGTTGAACGCGAACATCGGGTAATTGCCCACCTGTGACACCAGCAGGTTAACGCCGTCGGTATTTTCCACAACGCTAAGCTGGTCGGTCGGGATGCTGACAATCAGATCAAACTCGCCGGAGACAAGACCGGCATAGCGCGTGGAGTATTCCGAAATCACATTCCAGCTGATGGAACTGAACAGCGGATCACTGCCCCAATACCCGTCAAAGGCTTCGGCGGTCAGGCGGGTGGATGGGTCGAAATCCACCACGCGGTAAGGGCCGGTCCCAACAGGGTTCTGGCCAAAATCGTCAGTGCCCACAGACTCGTAATACGCCTTTGGCAGGACAAACCCGATGGGGGTTGTCAGCCGCGCGATGAAGGTTGCGTCGGGGAATTCGGTTTCCAACTCGACTGTGTAATCGTCAATTGCTTCCACGCGCACCAGCCCACTGGCAAAACTTGCCCCGCGCGGTGCCATGGGTGCATCCCCCCACAGGCGTTCTGCCGACAGCGAGAACGCCACATCTGCGGCGGTCATGGGGTCACCATTGTGGAACGTGACCCCTTCGCGGATGGTCAATGTCCACACTGTATCCGATGTGCGTTCCCATGACGTGGCCAGTCCGGGGATAAGTTCATTCCCGTCAGGATCTTCAAAATAATTGCGCTGCACCAATGTCTCGAAGATATTGGAATGCACGCGCCCGCCGGTGGTGGAAATCCCGATCACGGGGTCCATCGTGGGCCACAGGTTGTCGACCGCGAAATTCAGTGTCGGGCGGTCTTGGGCGGCAACCAAAGCGGGGATGCTGACGCTTAGTGCCAGCGCGGAAGCGAAGCATAATCTTTTGAACAGCATGTTCAGGTCCTTCCTGTCAGGTTGGGGGGATGTTGGTTTTTCTTGTTATTATCGGTCGGCCGGTGCGCCCGGTTGCGGCAGTTCGGGTTTCGCATAGGGGCGTGTGTTTTGCAGCGCGGGGATCATTTGTCTGGCGCGGGTGACCGCATTCATGTCCAGATCAACAAGGGCGACGCCGTTTTCCTGTTTCATATCCACCAGCACTTTACCCCATGGGTCAATCACCAGTGAATGGCCCCATGTCTGGCGTCCATCGGCATGATGCCCGTTTTGCGCCGCCGCCACAACAAAACACCCGTTTTCAATGGCCCGCGCGCGCAGCAGAATTTCCCAATGCGCCTGTCCCGTGCTTAACGCGAAGGCAGAGGGCACAAACAACACTGTCGCACCTGCCTGTGCATAATCCCGAAAC
The DNA here is from genome assembly GCF_052379845.1 of Roseinatronobacter sp. NSM. Classification (NCBI taxonomy): domain Bacteria; kingdom Pseudomonadati; phylum Pseudomonadota; class Alphaproteobacteria; order Rhodobacterales; family Paracoccaceae; genus Roseinatronobacter; species Roseinatronobacter sp. NSM. The sequence goes on from NZ_JBQTCF010000027.1 coordinate 37,077, forward strand.
AGATGTGGAAACCGCAGGTCATAACAGATGGACAACGCGAACAGGCCCCAAGGGGTTCGCGCCAGCGCTGCGCGGTCGCCGGGCGCATAGCGGTCGGATTCGCGGCGCGGGGGTTCGCCGGGCAGATTGACGTCAAACAAATGGATCTTGTCATATTGCGCGACGATGCTGCCGTCAGGGGCAATCATATGTCCCCTGTTACGAAACCGTTCATCGGGCGGGTCCAGAACCGGGGTGGACCCGGTTTGCACCCAAAGGCCATAGTCGCGCGCGGTATCGCGGCAGGCCGCCAGAAAGGGATCGGTGTCTTCGGTCGTCACCGAATGGCGCGCAGATGCCCTGTCACGGTTCATCAAACCCGCCGCTTCGGGCAGCGCCAGAAGCTGTGCGCCCTGGTCCGCAGCCTGACGCGCAATGCCCTGCAAGGCGGCAATATTGTCGGCATGTGTGTTGGAGGACGTCGTTTGCGCAATGGCCAGTCGAAGCCGGGCTGTGTCGGTCGGGTCCAGTGGGGGCGTGCTGGTCATGTGCCTGCGTTCCTTCGACGGCGGTGTGCTGCGGTCTGGTGGGCCTTGGGGGCAGCGTAACAAGCTTGAATGAAATAAAAAAGTTCAATAAAGTCTGATTACCCAAGTTTTATTTGTGAATCGAGATGTGATGCGCGACCGATTGCCCCCGTTGCGAGCCATGCGCGTTCTGGAAGCGGTGTGGAAGCACGGCTCCATTGCGGCAGCGGCAGAAAACCTGAATGTCACGCAATCGGCCATCGGCCACCAGTTGCGCCAGATCGAGGAATGGTCCGGCGTGCGCCTGATGATCCGCGAAGGGCGGCGCGTTCAGCTGACCGATGCGGGCGAAAGTCTGGCGCTTGTGGTGCATCGCGGGTTCAGCGGCATTCGCCATGAAGTGGACCGCCTGACCATGCGCGAACGCCTGCCGGTAACGCTGGCGGCCATGCCCTTGGTGGCGCAGAACTGGCTGTTGCCGAACCTGCCGCACTTTCATGAACGCCACCCCAATGTGGCCTTGCATCTGGCAACCATCCAGTCCGACCAGCCCATGACCCCCGAACCTGATGTGACGATCCTGTTTTCACTAAGTGGCGATTTGCCCGCTGGCGCGAAACCCCTTGTCAATGGCAAGGCGATTCCGGTTTGCGCGCCGTCCTATCTGGCGCGGCACCCGATGCAAAATGACGCTGACATTCTGACGGCGCGATTGTTGCAGGACGAGGATTCGCGCATGTGGTCCGACTGGGCGAACGCGGCGCAATGCGCAGTGCCCGAACCGCCAACCAAGGGGCTGTTGTATCTGGCGGGGTCCAACCTGCTGACGGACGCAGCGCTTGCCGGTCATGGCGTGGCCATTTGCCGCGAAGCCCTGATTGCCAGCTATTTGCGCGATGGCCGCCTGATTGCACTGTCACAAACCGCAATCGATACAGAGGCCTGCTATTATTATACCCTGTCAAACGCGGGGCGAAAGCAAAGCACTGTGTCGCAGGTGGTGTCATGGTTGGGGGCACTGGCGCAGCGCATCCCCCACCGTTGACCCGCTGCGCACAATATCCCCCCTCGGATTTTGCGGGGAATGTGCTAATTAGCCCCCAAACACGCCGGGGGCGGGGTCGACAAGTGGGGATGATACAGATGCACAGGTCCAGTTTTTCGTTCAGCACGGCAGGGAAAATCCTGTTCGGGCGCGGGTGTTCGGACACAGCGCCCGCCCGCATTGCGCAAAGGGGCCGCAATGTGCTGTTGGTGCGCGGGCGCACTGGGGCGCGCAGCGCGTGGTTGCGCGCGGCATTGGAACAGCTTGGGTGTGATGTCGTTGAATTTGCCGTGGGCCATGAACCCGACCTGCCGCTTGTCAGTGCGGGAACCGTTGCCGCGCGGGGCGGTGCGCAGGTGGTTGTCGGCCTTGGGGGGGGCGCGGTCATTGACACGGCCAAGGCCATTGCCGCGCTGGCCCCTGCGCGCCGGCCCATCCTTGACCATCTGGAAGTTGTGGGCCAGGGCCTGCCGCTGGAGGTTGCGCCCTTGCCGGTTGTGGCCATTCCCACCACTGCCGGAACCGGCGCCGAAGTGACACGCAATGCTGTTATCACCGTGGCAGAACACCGGCGCAAAGTGTCCTTGCGCGACCCCGCCATGCTGCCTGCGCTGGCCATTGTGGACCCCGCATTGACGGATGGCACGCCGCGCGCGATTACACTTGCATCGGGGCTGGATGCTGTCACGCAGGTCATTGAACCCTATATTTCCAGCCGTGCAAACCCGATGACCGACGCGCTGTGCCGCAGCGCGATTGCGCCGGGTCTGGCTGCACTGCGCCAGTTGATTGACACCGGCGAGGAAGCGCGCGCGCGCGATGCGCTGGCATGGACCAGCCTATGCGGCGGGCTTGCGCTGGCGAATGCGGGCCTTGGTGTTGTGCATGGTCTGGCCGGTCCGCTGGGGGGGCTGTCAGGGGCGGCGCATGGCGCAATTTGCGGGGCGCTACTGCCCCACGGGCTGGCCGCGAATGCCGCGCATGCCAGCGATCCGGACTTGCTGGCCCGCCTTGAGGATGTGCGCGGCTGGATCGTGGCGGCACTGGGTGGCGCGCCACAGGGTGCGTTTGCGACGCTGGCACACTGGACGGCGCAGGCCGGGCTTGCGGGGTTGCACGCGCAGGGCATAAGCGATGCGGATGCACATTTGGCCGCGCAATCGGCGGCAACATCATCCTCGATGAAGGCAAACCCGGTTGTCCTGTCGGCCCGCGACCTGGCGGACGTGATGGCCGCCGCATGGTAATGCGCGGCAGCAGGGGCAAACCCGCCGCCCCTGCGCCATCACCGACAGGGGCGGGGCGCGCCGTGGTCCGCTGACAGCGCGTCCTTGTGTCTGCCCGCGCTGCTGCCTATGGTCTGTCGCTGGAAACCATTATGCGGCAGGGCCAAAGCGATGAAATTTTTTGACATGCAGCACCCGTTTTACCGCCCCATGTGGCGCAGGGTGGTCATTACTGCGCTATGCTTTGGGTGGGCGTTATTTGAATTTGCGACGGCAAACCCCTTTTTCGGCATTCTTTTCGGCGCAATCGCGGTTTTCTGCGCCCATCAGTTTTTCATTGCGTTCGACCCGAAAGACCCGGACTGAAACCAGCAGGCGGGTTGTGCGCGGGGCTTGGGGTATTCCGCCCAAAGCGCGGATGTCTGGAACAATGCGCTTGCGTCCTTGCGGGATATCGGCAATTTTTATTGGTGCGGAATGCCCCGTTGGGGTGTTCTGGTGACGTTTGAACAGCCCCCCAGCGCGAACAGGACGCCTTTTTGAATCCGATCAGTCCCCCGACAGTTTTCGACAATAGCAGGCATTTCGGAAGGTTGATGAACGGTCTAAGTGCCGCCTTGATGGCGCGGCGCAGTGTCCAGTTCGAACTTGCCTTCGGGGTGCTGGCGGCGGGGGTTGCGACTGCGTTGCGGTTCGCCCTTGATGACGTTCTGCCACCGGGGTTTCCTTTTCTGACGTTTTTTCCGGCGGTCATGCTGTCGCTGGTTTTCGCCTCCATACGGTGCGGTATTGCAGTGGCGGTGGTGTGTGGGCTGGTTGCATGGTATTGGTTCATCGCGCCGGTCGGGGCGCTGAGCCTGACAAGCGGGGCGTTGCTGGCGGTCGGGTTTTATGTGCTGATCACGGCCACGGATGTGTTGTTCATCTCGGCGGCGGTCTGGGCGTTGCAGGAACTTTCGCTGTCGCGTGCGAAAGCCACTGCGCTGGCGCAATCGCGCACGCTGATGTTTTCGGAATTGCAACACAGGGTGTCCAACAATCTGGCGACCATTGCGGCCTTGTTGCGGTTACAGACATCGCAAACCAAGGACGCGGAAGCGCGGCGCGCGTTAACGGCGTCTCAGGCGCGGATCACGTCAATATCGCGGTTGCAACGCCGACTGCATTCGATTGATGTGCAGGCCGTGGACGCGGGCGACTACCTGCGCGAAGTGTTGCAAGATACCCTTGAAGTTGCGAAGGAATCTGCACCCGTCGCATTGACCCTGAAGGCTGCGCCGTTGCGCCTGCTGAACGGGGCGGCGGTTCCGCTGGGGCTGATTGCCAGCGAATTGATGATGAATTCCATCGAACACGGCGCTGCGCAAACAGGCAAAACCATCGTTGATGTGGCGCTGAGTGTCGCCCCCCCTGATGAGGACGGGAAAATTGCCGCCATGCTGGAAATGCGCGATAACGGGCCGGGCCTGCCGCCTGAATTCGATCTTGACGCCTCTGACAGTCTGGGGCTGACAGTGGCGCGGCAATTTGCAAAGGTGCTTGGCGGGGATCTGACGCTAAGCCGCGTGGCCGCCGGCAGCGGAACGCTGGCCAGATTGCGCTTCACCGTTCCCGCCGCCGACGCCGCGGCCCCGCCCAGCCCCGATTTTGCCACTGAGCAAGATATCTTGCACCGCATCGCCTGACGGGTTCAGGCGGCGCGACCCCGATCAGGAAAAGCGTTGTCATGCTTGATAAGCTGGAAATGTTCATTGCTGTCGCGCGCGAAGGGCATTTTGGCCGCGCGGCCACCAGTCTGGGCATTACCCAACCGTCGCTGTCCAATGGCATAAAGCATCTGGAAGAACAGCTTGGCGTGCAACTGGTGTTTCGGGGGTCGCGCTATGGCGGGCTGACACCGGAAGGGCAGGCCGCGCTGGTCTGGGCGCGGCGCATTGTGGGTGACAGCCGCCAGTTGAAGGAAGAAATGCGCTTCAAGCGGCATGGCCTGTCAGGGCGGTTGCGGGTTGCGGTTATTCCTACAGCGCTGACATGGGCGGCGCGGCTGGCCGCAAAATTCAGCGCGAAACACCCGAATGTGCGGCTCACCATCCTGTCGCGCACCTCGGTCGAGATATTGTCGATGCTGGACAATCTGGATGTGGATGCGGGCATCTCATATCTGGATAACGAACCCATGGGCCGCGTCAGCACCGAACCATTATACGAAGAACGCTATCTGCTGGTATGCGATGCCGCATCGCGGTTTGCAGGGCGTGACAGTGTGGGGTGGGAAGAATTGCGCGCGCAGCGTCTGTGCCTGCTGACGCCTGACATGCAAAACCGCAGGATCATCAACCGCAATTTCGCCGATGTGGATATTGACCCCGAAACATGGATTGAGGCGAATTCGACCGTGGTTCTGATGGCCATGGTCGCAGAAGGGGGCTGGATGACGGTGATGCCCGAAGACAGCGCGCGGTTTCTGGCTAGCGGCAAGGCCGTCTGCACCATTCCGCTGCACGGTGCGGCGACGCCCCATGTCGTGGGGCTTGTGGCCCCATGGCGCGAACCCCACACCCCGGTTCTGGACGCCCTTCTGCGCGAGGCGCGCCAGTTATCCACCGTGCATTGATAGCTGTTGGCTATCAATCAACAGAAAACAAATATTGATTTCGTATGGTGGCTTGTGATTTGGTCGTCCAAACACCAACGAGGCCAGCCATGACCCTTTCCGCGCCAGCCCCCGATCTTGAGGATATGCGCGCCATTATCGCGCAGCATACCCATCTTGAAGGCCCGCTTTTGCCAATATTGCACGCGCTTCAGGACGCATTCGGGCATGTCCCCGACGCGGCCAGCCCGCTGATTGTTGAGGCATTGAATATTTCACGCGCTGAATTGCATGGTGTCATCAGCTTTTACCATGATTTCCGCGAAACCCCCGCCGGTCGGCATGTTCTGAAGATTTGCCGCGCCGAAGCCTGTCAATCCGTGGGCGCGAATGCGCTGGCAGAAGCGACCTTGCACAAGCTGGGCATAGACTGGCACGGCACAACCGCCAATGGCGCGGTCACGGTGGAACCCGTTTACTGTCTGGGTCTGTGCGCCTGTGGCCCGGCGTTGATGCTGGATGACAAGGTGATGGGCCGCGTGGACGCTGCAAAACTGGATAAATTGCTGGCAGAGGTGGGCGCATGAGAATTTACGTTCCTGCAGATAGCGCAGCGCTGGCCCTTGGCGCGGATGATGTTGCCGCCGCGATCATGGAACAGGCGCGCGCGCGCGGGGTGTCCGTGGAGTTGGTGCGCAACGGCACGCGCGGCATGATCTGGCTGGAACCGCTGGTCGAGGTTGAGCTGGAGGGCCAGCGCCACGGCTTTGGCCCTGCCACGCCGCAAGACGCGGGCGCAATCCTTGATGGCACCAGTGACAAGGCGCTTGGCCCTGTGGACAAACTGGACTGGATGCAGCGCCAGACCCGCCTGACATTTGCGCGCTGCGGGATCATCGACCCGCTGTCGCTGGACGATTATCAGGCGCATGGCGGGCTTGCGGGCCTGAAGCGTGCCATTGCCATGACCAGCGCGCAGATTGTGGAGGAAGTCACAATATCGGGCCTGCGCGGGCGCGGTGGGGCGGGGTTTCCAACCGGCATCAAGTGGAACACTGTGCGGCAGGCGCAGGCCGTGCAGAAATATATTGTCTGCAATGCGGATGAAGGGGACAGCGGCACATTTGCTGACCGCATGATCATGGAAGGCGACCCCTTCACGCTGATCGAAGGGATGATTATTGCGGGTCTGGGCGTGGGGGCGACGCGCGGATATGTCTATCTGCGCTCGGAATACCCGGATGCGATTTCGGTGATGACGCGCGCAGTGGACATTGCGCGCGCCGCCGGTGTGCTGGGGCCGGACGTGCTGGGATCTGGCCGCGCGTTTGATCTGGAAATCCGCAAAGGGGCCGGTGCCTATGTCTGCGGTGAAGAAACCAGCCTGCTGAATTCGCTGGAAGGCAAGCGCGGCGTGGTGCGTGCCAAACCGCCCCTTCCGGCGCTGGAAGGGTTCCTTGGCCAGCCCACTGTCGTCAATAACGTGATTTCACTGGCCACAGTGCCGGTGATTTTTGAAAAAGGCGCGCAGTTTTACGCGGATTTCGGCCTTGGCCGGTCGCGCGGAACCGTGACGCTGCAGATTGCGGGCAACGTGGCGCGCGGGGGGTTGTTTGAAACGGCGTTTGGCATGTCGCTGGGGGATGTGGTCACTGACATTGCGGGCGGCACGGCCAGCGGCAGGCCCGTGAAGGCCGTGCAGGTGGGCGGGCCGTTGGGGGCCTATATGCCCGTGTCAAAATTTGACACAGCGCTGGGATATGAAGAATTTGACGCCGCAGGCGGGCTGATCGGGCATGCCGGACTGGTGGTGTTTGACGACAGCGCCGATATGTTGCGGATGGCGCGGTTTGCGATGGAATTCTGCGCGGTGGAAAGCTGCGGGAAATGCACACCGTGCCGCATTGGGGCGGTGCGCGGGGTGGAAACCATCGACCGGATTGCGGCAGGGGACGGCGCGGCCATTCCGTTGTTGACCGACCTGTGCGAGACGATGAAGGATGGATCGCTTTGCGCGCTTGGCGGGTTCACGCCGTTCCCTGTGATGTCGGCGCTGACGCATTTCCCCGATGATTTCGCGCGCGTGAAGGAGGCGGCGGAATGATGCCGGACTGTATATTGCGCCGCGCTGCGCGCGCCACCCCGGCGGGGGGCGTTGCCCCCCGTTGCCAATCCGTGCAGGAACCGATGGCGCACCGATTGGCAACCCCCCTGAGTATTTTTGGCAAGATGAAGCAAAGGTTTGTCCAATGAAAGATTTTGTCATTCCGTTTGATGACCGTGATCTGGGCACCCCTGCGCGGGAGGGGGCGGCCGTCACGTTGTCGATTGACGGGTTTGATGTGACGGTGCCAGAAGGCACGTCTGTGATGCGCGCGGCGGCGCTGGCGGGCCTGTCGATCCCGAAACTTTGCGCGACCGACAGCGTGGAGGCGTTCGGGTCTTGCCGGTTATGCGTGGTCGAGATTGAGGGGCGGCGCGGCACGCCCGCATCTTGCACAACGCCTGTTGCGGCGGGCATGGTGGTGCACACCCAGAACGAGAAGTTGCGCAAGCTGCGCCGCGGTGTGATGGAGCTGTATATCAGCGACCACCCGCTGGATTGCCTGACCTGTGCGGCCAATGGCGATTGCGAATTGCAGGATATGGCGGGCGCTGTGGGGTTGCGCGATGTGCGCTATCAGGCGCCCGAGGGTGGCGCGCTGGCCAATCATTTTGCGCCGCGTGACACCAGCCTTGAGCCAAATCGTGATTACCTGCCCAAAGACGACAGCAACCCGTATTTCACCTATGACCCGGCGAAATGCATTGTGTGTTCGCGCTGTGTGCGCGCCTGCGAGGAAGTGCAAGGCACATTTGCGCTGACGATTGAAGGGCGCGGCTTTGACAGCCGCGTGTCGTTCGGGGCGAAATCCGACACGGCGCTGGCGTCTGATTGCGTATCTTGCGGGGCTTGCGTGCAAGCCTGCCCGACGGCCACATTGCAGGAAAAATCCGTGATCGAATTGGGCACGCCCACGCGATCGGTGATTACGACCTGCGCCTATTGCGGGGTGGGTTGTTCGTTCAAGGCGGAATTGAACGGCGACCAGTTGGTGCGCATGGTGCCCTATAAGCATGGCAAGGCCAATCGCGGCCATAGCTGCGTGAAGGGGCGGTTTGCCTATGGCTATGCCAATCATAAAGACCGCATTTTGAACCCCATGATCCGCGACAGCATTGACCAGCCCTGGCGAGAGGTCAGCTGGGAGGACGCGCTGTCCTTTGCTGCCACAAAAATGCGCGGTATTCAGGCGCAATACGGGCGCAAATCTGTGGGGGTGATCACCTCCAGCCGTTGCACCAATGAAGAAACCTATCTGGTGCAGAAACTGGCGCGCGCGGTGTTTGGCAACAATAACACCGACACATGCGCGCGGGTGTGCCATTCGCCCACTGGCTATGGGTTGGGCCAGACATTCGGCACCAGCGCGGGCACGCAGGATTTCGACAGCGTGGAGCAGGCCGATGTCATCATGGTGATTGGTGCCAACCCGCATGCAGGCCATCCGGTATTTGCCAGCCGCATGAAAAAACGCCTGCGCGCGGGTGCGAAGCTGATTGTTGTGGACCCGCGGCGCACTGAAACCGTGCAAGGCCCGCATTACAAGGCCGCGCATCACCTGCCCTTGCGCCCTGGCACCAATGTGGCGGTGGTGACCGCGATGGCACATGTCATTGTCACCGAAGGGCTGATGGATGAGGATTTCATTCGCACCCGCTGTGACTGGGACGAATTCCAGCATTATGCCGAATTCGTGTCCGACCCGCGCCACAGCCCCGAAGCCACCGCATTGCTGACCGGCGTGCCCGCATCCGAATTGCGCGCGGCGGCACGGTTGTTTGCCACCGGCGGCAATGGCGCCATTTATTACGGCTTGGGCGTGACCGAGCATTCGCAAGGGTCCACCACCGTGATGGGGATTGCCAATCTGGCCATGCTGACCGGCAATGTCGGGCGGCGCGGTGTGGGGGTGAACCCGCTGCGGGGCCAGAACAATGTGCAGGGGTCGTGCGACATGGGGTCATTCCCGCATGAATTGCCCGGCTACCGGCATGTCAAATTGCCCGAAGTGCGCGCGATTTTTGAATCCGCCTGGGGTGTGGAAATTGACCCTGAACCGGGCCTGCGCATTCCCAATATGCTGGATGCGGCCGTGTCAGGCACGTTCAAGGGCCTGTATTGTCAGGGCGAGGATATTCTGCAATCGGACCCTGACACCAAACATGTGGCCGCAGGGCTGGCGGCGATGGAATGTGTCATTGTCCATGACCTGTTCCTGAATGAAACTGCCAATTACGCGCATGTGTTCCTGCCAGGTTCAACTTTCCTTGAAAAGGACGGGACATTCACCAATGCCGAACGGCGCATCAACCGTGTGCGTCAGGTGATGGCCCCGCGCAATGGCTATGCCGATTGGGAAGTGACGCAGCTTCTGGCCAATGCGATGGGCGCGAACTGGCGCTATACCCACCCCAGCCAGATCATGGATGAAATTGCGCTGACAACACCCAGTTTTGCAGGTGTGGATTATGCCACGCTGGAAGAAAAAGGGTCGGTGCAATGGCCCTGCAATGACGCAAACCCCGATGGCACGCCGCTGATGCATGTGGACGGGTTTGTGCGGGGCAAGGGGCGGTTCATTGTGACCGAATATGTGGCCACGGATGAAAAAACCGGCCCGCGGTTCCCGCTGCTGCTGACCACAGGGCGCATTTTGTCGCAATATAACGTGGGCGCGCAGACACGGCGCACGGAAAACGTGGTGTGGCATGATCAGGATTTGCTGGAAATCCACCCCCATGATGCGGAACTTCGCGGCATTTCCGACGGGGATTGGGTCAAGCTGGCCAGCCGGTCAGGGGAAACCACGCTGCGCGCCACCCTGACCGACAGGGTTAGCCCGGGGGTGGTCTATACCACGTTCCACCACCCCGAAACGCAGGCGAATGTCATCACCACGGATTATTCCGACTGGGCCACAAACTGCCCGGAATACAAGGTGACGGCCGTGCAGATCAGCCCGTCAAACGGTCCGACAGAATGGCAGGAAGACTATCAGGCGCAGGCCGCGCGGGCGCGCCGCATCCTGCCCGCCGCAGAATAGGCCGATGGCCATGCCGCACGCCCCAGCCGCCAGCATGTCGGGCCTGTCCGTCCATAGTGACGGACAGCGCGACATGTGGCGCACCTTGCCCGACGAGGTTCCGGTGGCGCTGGTGTTTGACGGCACGACCCTTGCGGTGATGATGGCCAGCCCGGCGGATATTCATGATATGGCCATTGGCTTTGCCCTGAGTGAGGGGATTATTGCCACCGCAGGGGATGTGCAGGATTTTGAGCTGGCCCAGCACCCGCAAGGGCTGGAGGCGCGGCTTTGGTTGCGCAACGACCAGTCCGAAGCGCTGGCGGCGCGCCGCCGGTTCATGGCGGGGCCTGTCGGGTGTGGTTTATGCGGAATTGACAGTCTGGAACAGGCCACCCGCCCCTTGCCCTATGTGCCCGATACCGGCTTGCGGCTGGCACGCGAGGCCGTTGCGCATGCAGGCCACGCGCTGGCCGCGCGCCAGCCGCTGCGCGACCAGACAGGGGCCACCCATGCGGCGGGTTTCATGGCGCGTGACGGGCGCATTGTTCTGGCCCGCGAGGATGTGGGGCGCCATAACGCGCTGGACAAGCTGATCGGGGCCATGGCACGCGCGGGGCTGGATGTGGGGCAGGGGGCTGTCATCATGACCAGCCGTCTGTCTGTGGAACTGGTTCAGAAATGCGCCATGGCGGGGTGTCCGGTGCTTGTTTCCGTATCCGCGCCAACCGCTGCCGCTGTGCGACTGGCCGAAGGTGCGGGGATTACTGTTGCCGCCTTTGCCCGTGGCGGCGGGTTCGACATTTTCGCGCATCCCGCGCGCATTATCACAAAGGTATCCGATGCAGCCTGACAAACTGGTCTATATGGCCAACCAGATCGCCACTTTCTTCAAGTCGCAACCCGGCAATGACGGGGCCGAACGCATTGCCAGCCATCTGCGTGATTTCTGGGACCCGTCCATGCGCGCATATTTGTGTGAACTGGCCAAACAGGACGACATTGCGATGGATGAAAATGTCCGCAAGGCAGTTGCGCTGCTGACCTGACGCGGTTGCAGTCAGTCCCGTTTGGGCGGGGTCCAATGGGTCAGGCGCGCGGTAATGCGCGTCAGCAAGGGCGCTGACGGGATGATGATAAAAATGCGCGTGATGTGATAGGCCGTCACCAGCGCCACACTTTCTTGCAGCACCTTGGCCGTTAGCGCCATTTCCGTCACACTGCCCGGTGCGGTTGCCAGAACCATGGCCGACCAACTGGTGCCGGTGACCACCGACAGCGCAATTGCCAGCGCCAGACACAAGACAATCATCAACAATGTGGACAGCAACGCCGCCGGGACAAACCGCCCTGCGCGGCGAAACAACTCCCGGTTTATGACAGCGCCAAGCCATACACCCAGAAACACCTGCGCCCCCGCAAGCACCACATAGGGCGTGGCCGTCACTGGCAACCCCAGCGCTGCCGCCACCGCCGATGCAGCCAGCGGCCCAAGGAAAAACGGGTTCGAGACGCGCAGCATCTTGAACGCGAACGCGCCCAGAACGGCCAGTGCAATCAGCAGCGTCGCCCCGGTGGGTGTCCAGTGCATGTTGCGCAAGGTTTCGGACGGGTCGGCCACGCTGCCATCGATCAGCAAAATGGCCGGTGGGATCAACAACACAAGCGCCATGATCCGCAATGTCTGGGCAAAGACAACAGGGCCGGGGTTTACCCCGTAGCGCTGCGCCAGATGGGCTGATTCCACAGGTCCCATGGGCACCGACGCCAATGTGGCGGTCATTGCGTCCACGTCCGACAGGCGCATCAACACCCATGCAACCAGAAATCCGGCCGCAATTGTCAGCAAGGCGGCAATCACCATGGGCACGAACATTGCCCCCAACGATTCCAGCGCCGCCGGGGTAAAGGCCAGCCCGACAGACCCTGCAACCACGATCTGCCCTGCCGGGCGTGTCATGGCAGGGGCCTTGATCTGGACACCACCAAGGCTGATGCCGGTGGAAAACACCAAGGCGCCGATCATCCACGGCAATGGCACATGCACCTGCGCGGCCATCCAGCCTGTGCCCGCGGCACCCAGATAAATTGCGCTGATTTTTGCATATCTGCCCGAAACGGACTGCTGCATCGGGAAACCCCGCAGGTGGCTTGATGTGTGTCTAGCCCAAGTCGAAACGCGGCGCCAGATGAAAACTTCACTTGTGTATAAATTCGGCGCAACCACAGGCGCGCCATGCGCGGGCGGGCACGACCTGTCAGGTCAGAACACTTCCGGCTGGTTGACTTGCAGCCAGTCTATGATCTGGCCTATATGGCCAAGATGGTGTTTCACCGCCGCCGCTGCCCTGTCGCTGTCGCGGGCCTTCAGGGCGATCAGAATGTCGTGGTGTTCCGTCAAGACGCGGGGCGCCCCGAAGGACAGGCTAAGATACCGCGCGCGGTCCATATGGCCCTTGTTGTCCTTGATCAGGGTCCAGCCGAACCCAAGCCCTGCATAGGTGCAAATATCATGATGAAACTGGTCATCCAGCGCATGGAAGCCTGTCTTGTCATCCAGGTGCATCGCATTTTCTTGCAAGGCCAGAACATCCTGCAAGGCCGCAAAATGGGACGTGTCCAGTTTTTGCGCCGCCACGCGCATGGTCGCTTCTTCCAACGCGCTGCGAATGAAATAGGCCTGCATGATCGCATCTTTGGAAATGGGCGTTACAGTGGTTGCGCGTTGCGGTCTGATCTGGATGAAGCCCAGTTGCGACAGCCGATAAAACGCATCGCGCACGGGTTGGCGCGATACGCCCAGTTGCGTGGCCACTTCGGCTTCCGACAGCTTGGTGCCGGGCGGCAGTGTCAGGTTGATGATGCGGTCATACAGCAGATCAAACACCTGATCAGCCATGCTGCGCGGGTGCTGTGTATCAAGCGACGGAAGAAGTGGCGATGTGCTCATAGCCGGAATATCTACATCCCTTGACCCAACCTGTAAACTAGAATATTAGTCGCGCACACATCCCCCGAACCAGAGGTGCAAATGCCATTGCTGCACGAAGACCGCCTTTTTCCTGTTGAAGGGCGCGCCCGTGACATTGCGCGCGCGCTGTATGCGGATATCCGCGATTTGCCGATCATCAGCCCGCATGGCCATACAGACCCGCGCTGGTATGCGGAAAATGCGGCGTTTCCGGACCCCGCGCAGCTGTTTGTCACGCCGGACCATTATGTGTTTCGCATGCTGTGTTCACAGGGCATCGCGCTGGACAAACTGGGGGTGCCGCGTGCTGATGGCGGGCCAGTTGAAACCGATGGCCGCAAGATATGGCGGTTATTTGCGCAGAATTACCACCTGTTCCGGGGCACGCCGTCACAGATGTGGCTGGATTATTCGTTCCAGCATGTCTTCGGGATTGACCGGCGGCTGAATGCGGACAGCGCGGATTGGTATTATGACCATATCGCCGCATGTCTGGCCAAGCCCGAATTCCGCCCGCGCGCCTTGTTTGAACGTTTCAACATCGAAGCGATTGCCACGACCGAAGCGGCCACTGATGATTTGCGCTGGCACCGCATGATCCGCGACAGCGGTTGGACGGGCCGCGTTGTCACGGCCTATCGCCCTGATGGTGTGATTGACCCCGAAGCGGATGGGTTTGCCGAAAATGTCGCCCTGATGGGCGAACAAACCGGCGAAGATACCACCACTTGGGCCGGTTACCTGAACGCACATCGCGCTAGGCGGGCGTATTTCAAGGAATTCGGCGCAACCTCAACCGATCACGGCCACCCCACGGCCCGAACCGAGGATTTGCCAAGCGCGGATGCGGCGGCGCTGTTTGAAAAGGCCCTGCGCGGCACTTGCACCGCGCAGGACGCGGACACCTTCCGCGCGCATATGCTGACGGAAATGGCCCGCATGAGCCTTGATGACGGGTTGGTGATGCAAATTCATCCAGGATCGCACCGCAACCATTCCGACGCGGTCAGGGCCATATATGGGCGCGACAAGGGGTTCGATATCCCCACCCGCACTGATTATGTTGCGGCGCTGCGCCCGCTGCTGAATGCTGTTGGCATGCGCGCCGACCTTACATTGATTTTGTTCACACTGGACGAGACATCCTATACCCGCGAACTGGCCCCCTTGGCGGGTGTTTACCCCTGCCTGAAGCTGGGTCCTGCATGGTGGTTTCATGACAGCCCCGAAGGGATGCGCCGGTTCCGCGAAATGACCACTGAAACCGCAGGATTCTACAACACAGTGGGCTTCAACGACGATACGCGCGCCTTCTGTTCCATTCCGGCCCGCCATGATGTGGCGCGGCGGGTTGATTGCGCCTATCTGGCAACGCTTGTTGCAACGGGCCGCCTGTCGGAAAGTGATGCGCCCGAATTGGCGCATGATCTGGCCTACCGGCTGGCAAAACGCGCCTATAACCTGTGACCGGCGGCGCAGTCGGGCAGCCGCTGCGCCGCCCTGATTGCGCCACCCGCGTCTTGTTCACGTTTCATGGAGGCTGGCTTGACCGCTAGACTATATCACCCCCCCGCAACTGCCCCTGCCGGAATTGTGCATCTGGGGCTTGGCGCATTCTTCCGTGCGCATGTCGCAAGCTATATTTCCGAAGCCATGCGCCAGAACGGTGGGGATTGGGGGGTCATCGGCGTTTCGCTGCAAAGTCCGGGTATGCGCGACAGGTTGCGCCCGCAGGGCTGGGCCTACACGGCGGTCGAACTGGCCCCCGAGGGGCAGAAGCCGCAGGTCATGACATTGCTGCGCAATGTGCTGGTCGCGCCGGAAAACCCGCAAGCGGTGCTGGACGCGATGGCCGCGCCCACAGTGTCGATTGTCAGTCTGACAGTCACCGAGAAGGGCTATTGCCACGAACCGGCAACGGGGCGGCTGGACACGGCACATCCTGATATTGTGCATGATCTGGAAGCGGCGCTGCCGAAATCCGCGCCCGGCTATCTGGTGCGGGCGCTGCAATTGCGCCATGCACGCGGGCTGCCGCCCTTTACAGTGCTGTGCTGTGACAACCTGCCTGAAAACGGGCGCGTGGTGCGGGCTGTGGTGCTGGCCCTTGCGCGCCTGATGGACCCGGCGCTGGCCGACTGGATTGACACCCATGGGGCGTTCCCGTCCACGATGGTGGACCGCATCGTGCCCGCCACCACCCCTGATGATCTGGACCGCGTGGCCACCCTGACCGGCGCGCGCGACGAAGCGCCCGTGATGCACGAACCCTTCCGCCAATGGGTGGTCGAGGACTGTTTTTGCGGGCCGCGCCCGACATGGGAAGCAGCAGGCGCGCAGATGGTCGCAGATGTCACCCCGTTTGAGCATATGAAACTGCGTATGCTCAATGGCACGCATAGTTCGCTGGCGTATCTTGGCTATCTGGCCGGGCATCAGACAATTGCAAGTGTCATGACCGACCCTGCCTTTGTGACCTATGCGCGCCATTTGTGGCAGGCCGAGATTATTCCGACCCTGACGCCGCCGGAAAACACCGATCTGGGGGCCTATGCCGATGCGCTGGCCACGCGCTATGCCAACCCGTCCATCCGGCACCGCACCTGGCAGATTGCCATGGATGGCAGCCAGAAACTGCCCCAGCGGATTCTGGGCACCATAGCGGAGAACCGCGCGGCGGGGCGCAGCTGCGCAGGACTGACCCTGGCTGTGGCCGCATGGATGCGCTACACTTCCGGCAAGGACGAAACCGGCACGGCGATAGACGTGAAAGACCCCCTTGCGCCGCGTCTGGCGGCATTGTGGCAAGATGACCCGCGCCAGACAGTGGACGGGTTTCTGGCCATGTCCGAAATATTCCCCGAACCCCTGCGCAATGATGCGGGTTTTGCCGCTGAACTTGCGCAGGCATTGTCGGGGCTGCGCGCCCATGGGGCAAGCGTCATGGTGACACATGTCTGACCCGTTGGTGCTGAACCCCGCTGATACGGTTGCCATTCTGACACTGAAGGGGGTTGCCCCTGCAGGCCATAAAATTGCACGAAAGCCAATGCCCAAAGGGGCCGCTGTCATCAAATACGGGCAGGTGATTGGCTATGCCACCACCGACATTGACACGGGCGCGCATGTGCATGGGCATAATTGCGCCTTTGGGGCGCATGGGCGCGACTACACCCCCGGTGCCGGGCTGGATGCAGCGCGCGCGGCGCTCGAATGCCACCGGAATTTGCCCGCAATGCAGTTTCAGGGCTATCATCGCGCGGGCGGTCAGGTAGGCACGCGCAATTATATCGCGCTGGTGGCCACTGTGAATTGTTCGGCCACTGTCATTCGCCGCGCCGCCGATGAACTGGACCGCGAAGGCGCCCTTGATGCGTATGACAATGTTGACGGGGTTGCGGCCTTCGCGCATGGGTCGGGCTGTGGCATGGCGTCCAGCGGGCGCGGCTATGATGTGCTGCAACGCGTGCTGACGGGCTATGCGGGCCATGCCAATGTGGGCGCGGCGCTGTTCGTGGGGCTTGGCTGCGAAGTGATGCAGATTTCGCGCATGAAACAGTCGCTTGGCGAAGCAGCGCGGTTCCATTGGCTGACCATTCAGGACACCGGCGGCACACGCGCCACGATCGACGCCATCAAGGCGCGGGTGCGGGAATTGTTGCCACAGGTAAACGCCGCCAAGCGCAGCGCAGCGCCTGTATCTGCGCTGAAGATCGGTTTGCAATGTGGCGGGTCGGACGGGTTTTCAGGGGTAACGGCCAACCCTGCACTGGGGCTGGCCAGCGACATGCTGGCCGCGCAAGGTGCGTCCGTCGTGCTATCGGAAACCCCCGAAATTTATGGCGCAGAACGGTTATTGCTGGACCGCGCCGCAACGCCGGACGTGGCGCAGAAATTGCTTGCGCAGATCCGCTGGTGGGAAGACTACACGGCGCAAAACGGCGCGTCGCTGGACAATAACCCCAGCCCCGGAAACAAGGCAGGCGGGCTGACAACCATTCTGGAAAAATCCCTGGGGGCCGTGGCCAAGGCGGGCAACACCCCGTTGCAAGCCGTGCTGGACTATGGCGAACCCATCACCGCGCCGGGGTTAAGTTTCATGGACACACCCGGCTATGACCCTGTGTCGGCCACTGGGCAGATTGCGGGTGGCGCACAATTGATCGTGTTCACCACGGGTCGGGGGTCTGCCTTCGGGTCCAAACCCGCGCCGACGCTGAAACTGGCAACAAATTCGCGCCTGTTCAACGCCATGCGCGATGATATGGACCTGAATTGCGGCGACATGCTTGACGGGGTGTCCTTGCAGGACAAGGCCGCGCAGATTGTGGACATGGTGCTTGCCGCCGCATCAGGGCATGTCACCAAATCCGAAGGGCTGGGACTGGGCGATCATGAATTTGTGCCATGGCAGATAGGGGCCGTGGTCTAGCGTATTGGTCGCAACGGCCAACGCCCCCCCGCCACGCCAAGCGGGGGGCGCGCGCCACTCAGTCCTGGGGGCGCGGGATGGCCGTATCAGGGGGCTTGCGCGTGTTGCGCCACAGGATTGCCAGCACCACTGACGCACTTAGGACAATCGCCGTCACGTCATGCGCAACCAGAACCAGCCCCGCCAGACTAAGCGCCCATTTTTCCCAGCGTGCCACAGTTGTTTTGAAAAACCCGATATAGGCGACAGACAGCGCCACGATGGATAGCACCCCTGACGACAGCGCCAGCATGAAGTCCCACCATGTGAAGTCGATGAACAACAGCGCGGGCGCATAGATGAACATCATCGGCACCAGCGCCTTGCCCATGGACAAGCGAAATGCGGTCATGCCGGTTTTCATGGGGTCTGATTTCGCAATTCCCGCGCCAGCATAGGCGGCAAGGGCGACAGGGGGCGTAATATCGGCCAGAACCCCGTAATAGAACACAAAGAAATGCGTGGCCAGAAGCGGCACACCCAATTGTTGCAACGCAGGCGCGGCAATCGCGGCAAGGATAATGTAGGTGGGCGTTGTGGGAATGCCCGCGCCCATGATGATGCAAGCGACGGCCACGAATATCAGCGCAAAAAACAGCGTTGTGCCGTTTTGCGACAGGAACCCGAACGGGTCCAGCCCCGACAGGGCCGCCCCCATCCATGCAGCGCCATCAATCACCGCGCCCGAAAACTTGAATCCCATGCCCGTCAGCGTTGTGACCCCCAGAATGAAACCCACACAGGCACAGGCCGCGGTAATGGCGATGGATTGCTGCGCGCCGCCAACCAGCGCATCCTTCAGCTTGAACGGGGTCAGGGCGCTGCTGGCATCCATGCGCCGGCCAAGCCCCACAAGTTGCAACAGGACCGGAATATAGGAACATACGATTGTCAGGATAATCCCCCAGAAGGCCGCAAGAAACGGGGTGAATTTCATCAACAACAGCGTGACCATGACAATCAGCGGGATGAACAGATGCCACGACCGCACCAACACATCCATGAATTGCGGCAGTTTGTCGGGCGCGATCCCTTCCAGATTCAGGCGCTTCGCTTCCAGATGGACCATGAACAGCGTCGACAGGTAATGAAACGCCGCCGGGATGATGGCGATCAGGATCAATTCGTTATAAGGGACGCCCAACATTTCGGTCATCACAAACGCGGCTGCGCCCATGATGGGCGGTGTTACCTGTCCCCCGCAACTGGCCGATGCTTCGGTTGCAGCGGCAAAGCGGCCTGAAAACCCCTTGGCCTTCATCATGGGAATGGTGAAGGCACCTGTCGTCACCGTGTTCGCCACCGGAGAGCCGGAGATCATGCCGAAAAACCCTGATGACACGACCGCTACCTTGGCAGGGCCACCCGCATAGCGCCCGGCCACAATACTGGCCAGATCAATGAACAACTGGCCAAGGCCAGATTTCTGCGCCAGCACCCCGAACAGCACGAAATGAAACACGAATGTCGCCACCACCCCGATGGCGATGCCGTAAATCCCTTCAGTGCCCAGATACAGGTGGTTGACCAGCCGGATGATATTATACCCCCTATGCGCCAGATCACCGGGCAAATAGGGGCCGAAAATGGCATAGAGCAGGGCAAGCGTGCCAATCACGGGCAGCACCTCGCCCATGGTGCGGCGGGCGGCTTCCAGCACCATGATAATGGCCAAAAGGCCCATCACATAATCCAGCGGCTGCGGGAAGCCGACATTCTGGATGAAGATCTGATCGAAAAAGACAATCAGATACAGCGATGCCCCACCCCCCGCGATGGCCAGCGGCCAGTCCATCACTGACAGCCGGTCACCCTGACCACCCAGTGCCGTGACAGGCAGCGCCGTCAGGCCCAGTGCGAAGCTGACGCCAATCAACCCCCAGCGCGCCATGTCAGGAATGCGCCCGGTCAGCGCATCGGCCAGTTGCACGCCCAAAAACACATAGAACGCCGCAAAGGCCAGCCCGAACCCCCATGCGCGCGCAGGCTGTTCTGCCCGCGTGCGCGGGAACAGCAAAAACACCAGCGGCATGATGAAACTCATATGCACGGACCGGTGCATCACCTCGTTCAGCAGGCCGAAACCCGATGTGTAGATGTGAAACACACTTAGCACGATACAGGCCAGCGTCACCACAAGCCCCGTCACCCCCGTCAGGCGGCGAAAATTGGTTTCGCTGTCATATTTGCGCACCAGCGCTTCCATTTCGGCGGCGGTCAGGTCGCTTTGGGGGGCAGATGTGCTCATTGCGGGGTGTCCTTGCAATCTGGCGGGCGTATTTCCAGCGGCGTGGCGGGCCATTGGGTCAAGTCAAGTTCGGTGTCGCCTGCAATAAGGCGGTTTTCGTGCGCGGGGGCGCTGCGCAGGATCAGGCGGCCCACATCGCGGTTCAGGTCAATGACCATCTGCCCGTCATGGACACGCCAACCTGTGCCGTCATGGGCCATGCCGGGGCCATGCGCGGCGAAACGTTCCGCGATCTGGATGATCCGGCCTTGGGGGTCAAGAACATAATCGGCCTGAACCATGGTCAGGGTGACCGAATGACGCCACAGCATCGAAAACGCACCTGCGGGTAGGGTTGCCAATGTCTTGCCATCGTGCAGGCGAACCACGTCAAGCGCCCGTGGCGTGCAGTCGCGGGCGGCACCGGGGCCGCCCGCAACACTTATCACGATGGCAAGCGCGGTCAGTCCGCACTTGCCACGGCCAATCACTCGATCAGGCCCATTTCGCGGTAGAACCGTTCTGCACCGGGGTGCAACGGCACCGAGATGGATTCCAGCGCGGTATCCAGCGAAATCTGGCCACCCATGACATGGACCTGCGCCAGTGTTTCAGTGTTGTCATACAGCGCCTTGACCATGGCATAGGCCAGATCGTCGTCCAGATCGGCATGCGTGGCCCAGATGGCGCGCACAGCCAGCGTTTCCACATCCTCGTCAATGCCGCGATAGGTGCCAGCGGGCAGCGTGACCGACGCGTAATAGGGCTGCACTTCTTGCAGGGCGGCAATTTCCGGGCCGGTCAGCGGCACCACGGTTACGTCATGGCCGTTTGCCAGTTCCGTGATGGACGCTGTGGGAATGCCCGCAGTAATCAGCGATGCATCCAGATTGCCATCGCGCAGCTTGTCGGCGGATTGGGCGAAGGACGAATAATCCTCGGACACGTCTTCGCGGGTCATGCCGTGCGCTTCCAGCAGGTCGCCCAGAAGCTGCCACTGGCCCGACCCTGGCGACCCCGATGACACTGATTTGCCCGCCATTTCCGCGAAGCTGGAAATATTGGCCCCTGCGCGCGCCACAAGCTGCACGGTTTCGGGGTAAAGTGAGCCTAGCGCGCGGATGTTTTCAGCGGCATTGCCTTCGAACTGGTTGGCCCCGCGATAGGCGGCATCCAGAATATCGGCCGCGATAAAGGCCGTCTCAATCTCGCCCTGCGCCAACAGACCGGCATTCGCCACCGAAGCGTTGCCTGTTTCGGCAGTGGCCGAAATGCGCTTGCCTTCCAACTCTGCGGTGTTGGAAATCAGCTGCGCCAGCATGCCGCCCAGCGGGTAATAGGTGCCGCCCGTGCCGCCAGTCGCAATACCGACAAAAACGCGTTCCTGCGCCATGGCAGGCGCGCCAAGCGCCACGGCTGACAGCGTCAGCGCAGCAAGTGATTTGGTGATGTGTTTCATTGTGTTCGCTCCTTGTTGGGGTCGTAAGTCAGGTTCAGGACAGGTCCAGCGCTGCGATGTCGTGCAGCATTGGCCCAAGAACGGCGCGCAACGCTGTCGCGCGCCCCTCATCCCAGTCCCAGGGTGGGGATTGTTGCATATAGCTCGATTGCGCCAGTTCCATCTGGATGGCATGAATGCCCTGATCGGGCTGGCCGTAATGCCGCGTTGTCCAGCCGCCCACAAAACGGCCATTCACCACATGGCTGAAGCCCTGGGCCGCAGCGCAATGGCGCTGGACCGTCGCCTGAAGGGCGGGCGCACAGGTCACGCCGTGATTCGTGCCAATGTTGAAATCCGGCAATACACCGTTGAACAGGAACGGAATTTCAGACCGGATGGAATGGCAGTCATAAAGTATGGCAAACCCGTGAAGCGCCTTGACGCGCGCCAGTTCGGCGGCCAGCGCCGCATGATAGGGCGCGTGAAACTGCGCGCGGCGTGCCGCGATGGCGGGCGCATCGGGTTCGCGCTGCCATATGGGGGTGCCGTCAAAATCCGTAAGGGGCACAAGCCCGGTGGTGTTCTGGCCCGGATACAGGCTGACGCCTGACGGGTCACGGTTGGCATCGATGACATAGCGATGAAACCGCGCAGAAACGACTGTGACATCCGCCAGCAACCCGTCATACACGCGGTCCATATGCCAATCAGTATCACTAAGGGCGCGGCCCGTTTCATTCAGGTCCGCGCGCACATCATCTGGCACATAGGTTCCCGCGTGCGGAATGGCCAATACCAGCGGGCTGCCCCCCTGACGGGTGCTGAAGGGCTGATCCTTCGGGCTGGCTGCAACACTGTCTTGCACTGGGCTATTCCCTTTGGCGGAACTTCGTGTCATTAATATGCGTAAGCATAATAACAGTGTCAATATGAAGATGAACACCGAACAAATCATTTGGGCACGGCAGGCCTTGCTGCCGAACGGATGGGCGAAGGACGTGCTTGTGCGCGTTGACACGTCAGGACAAATTGCGCAGGTTACGGAAAATGCGCCCCAACAGGGGCATGTGGTCGACACGTTGCTGCCTGCGCCCGTGAACCTGCACAGCCATGCGTTCCAGCGCGCCATGGCAGGCATGACCGAAGCACGCGGCCCCGACCCGCGCGACACATTCTGGACCTGGCGGCGGCTGATGTTCCGCTTCCTTGACCAGTTAACACCAGATGACGCCCGCGCAATTGCGGCCATGGTGCAAATGGAAATGCTGGAAGCAGGGTTTGGCGCGCTGGCGGAATTTCACTATCTGCACCACCAACCGGACGGGCAGCCTTATGACAAACTGTCCGAAATGGCAGATGGAATTTGCGCCGCCGCTGAACAAACGGGCATGGGCCTGACACTGCTGCCGGTCCTGTATCGCTATGGCGGGTGTGACCGCCGCCCCCTTGCGCCCGGTCAGCGGCGGTTCGGCAATACCCGCGACCAGTTCGCACAACTGGTGTCCGACACAGAAAGAACGGTTGGAACGCTGCCCGCTGACTGCGCCGTGGGCATAGCGCCGCATTCGCTGCGCGCAGTGCAACCTGATGATCTGGCGTTTTGCGCCGAACTGGCACGGGGGCGCGTGGTGCATATGCATCTGGCCGAACAGCTTGAAGAAGTCACCGAAGTGCAAGCTGCACTTGGGGCGCGGCCTGTGGAATGGTTGCTGGACAACGCGCCGCTATCAGACCGCTGGTGCCTGATTCACTGCACCCAGATGACCCCGCGCGAAACAGTCGCGCTGGCGGGGTCGCGTGCGGTTGCGGGGCTGTGCCCGATCACCGAAGCCAGCCTTGGCGACGGCATCTTTGACGGCGCGCGCTACCTGGAGCACGGGGGGGTGTTCGGAATTGGCAGTGATTCCAACATCCGCATTTCCCTGACCGAAGAATTGCGCGCGCTGGAATATTCGCAGCGCTTGCGCGATCATGGCCGCGCTGTTCTGGCAACGCCGGACCAGTCCACAGGGCATGTGCTGTGGCGGGGTGCCGCATCTGGCGGCGCGCAAGCCACCGGTCGCGCCGCCGGGGCGATTGCAGCAGGGCTGTGGGCGGATCTGGTCGCACTGGACGGGCAATCACCCGACCTGGAGGGGCGAAACGGCGACCTGATCCTTGATACCTTGATTTTTTCGGGCGATAACCGCTGTATTGCCGATGTGTGGTCGGCAGGTCGGCACATGGTGCGCGCAGGCCGGCATATTCGCAAGGCTGCGATCATTGCCGAGTATCGGCGCGTTCTGACACGATTAAGGGATGTGATGTGACAGGCCCCCCCGGCAAAGCTGACTGGCCCGGCAAAGCTGACTGGAAGGCCATTCGGCGCGACCTGCTTGGTCGCATCCAGTCAGGTGCCTGGAAGCCCGGCGACCAGATCCCGCGCGAAGTGGAACTGGCCCAGCAGTATGACTGCACACGTTCCACTGTCGGGCGGGCCCTGCGCGATCTGGCGACGGCGGGGTTTGTGGACCGCAAACGCAAAGGGGGCACGACGGTTTCCGCCAATCCGGTGCGCAAGGCCCCGCTGGACGTGCCCATAATTGCCGAAGCCATCCGCAAGGCAGGGCATGACCCGGGCTATCACCTGCTGGATGCGCGCGAGGGTTTGCCCGACGCGGCGGTTGCGGCGGAACTGGGCCTGCATGCTGACACACCGCTTTTGTTCATTGCAGCCCTGTATACGGCGGATGGGGTGCCCCATCAGGTGGAACATCGCTGGCTGGTGCCTGCAACTGTCGCGGGCTTGTCGCGCGACATATTGGATGCCATGCCCGCAGATGAGTGGTTGTTGCGAAACGTGCCGCTGACGCGGGCGCAAATCGCGATCGAAGCAAGCAGCCCGCCGTCAGACGTGGCGCGCGCGTTGCAAACCGCACCGGACACACCCACCTTGCTGATCACGCGCACCAGTTGGCGGCAGGCGCGCCCGATCGGAATGTTGCGCCTGTATCATGCGCCGGGCCACCGATTGACGACCGGAATATAAGGGATAGTGCAAGCGGGGGGGGCGCGCGCTGTGTTTTGCGCACCCCTTTGTGGTTGTTTACTGCAGGTCCTTTGGTCGCAGGTCTTTTGGGATGTTCTGGTAGCAGACGGGGCGCAGGAAGCGGCGGATGGACAGGGTGCCCACGGATGTGGCGCCGAAATTGGTTGAGGCGGGGTAGGGGCCGCCATGGACCATTGTGTCTGTGACCTCGACCCCGGTTGGGAAACCGTTGGCCAGAATGCGCCCTGCCTTGCGTTCCAGCACCGGCATCAGGCGCTGGCCAAGGTCCGTGTCGCCCGCATCCAGATGCAGGGTGCAGGTCAGCTGCCCTTGCAGCGCGCGCGCCAGCTCCAGCATCTGCCCCGCGTCGCGGGCGCGGATGATCAGGCCAAGGGGGCCGAACACTTCTTCACCCAGGGCGTGGTTGCCCAGCCATGCATCGGCGGTGGTGTCATACAGATAGGGCGTGGCGTTGCGCGCGTCGCAACTGGTGGCCAGCAAC